>NZ_JBHMIM010000005.1:0-167196 GCF_048060115.1 Micromonospora sp. LOL_023 | reverse complement strand
AAGATCGTTCGGCGTCGGCGGGCGACCTACCCACCATTTTCACGCCTGCGCGGCGTCCTCCCCAAGGGGACTGGGTGACTTGCAGTTATCGAGAAGAAATGCCCAGATTGTCCATCGATAACTGCAAGATCGTCGTGATCTTGGAATGGGTCACTTGAGGACCAGTTGGCCGGAGTGTTCGAAGGCGGCCAGGTCGGTGAGGGTGGCCTCCACGGTGTCGGCCAGCGGTGCCGGCATCGACCCGGGGGCGAAGAAGCCCGCGTCGGTGGTTTCGTCGGTGCTGGTCAGCAGGGTGCCGCCGAAGCCGTCGACCCGGAAGCAGGTCACGAACAACTGGTACGTGTCGCCGAACATGTTGGTGAAGGTGTAGTCCGGTCCGGTGTGCAGGGCGAACGGGGTCACCCCGGCCGCCTTCAGCCCGGTCTCCTCGAACACCTCCCGGGCGGCGCAGCCGGCAATCGATTCGCCGAGTTCCATCGCGCCGGCCGGCAACGCCCACAGTCCGTTGTCCGAGCGTTGGATCAGCAGCACCCGGTCCTCGGCGTCGCGGACGACGCAACGCGCACCAACGAACATCAATGTCTGGTCGCCGGCCAGTGCCCGCAGTTGACCGAGGTACGAATCCGCCCACGAGATGCTGGCCATGTATCTCACCTTAGGTGAGTCGGCGCCGACCCGGCGCTTGCGTCGGTCGGCTGATCGGCCAGCGGCCACCTCTGATCGGTGGCAGACCCTTCCCCGGAGCTGAGTAGTCCTGCTAACCTTTCACCTGTAAGACAAACATTACAGGTGAAGGAGAGTGATGACGTCGGCTGCGTCCTCCGGTGACGACCTGGTCGAGAAGCTGGCGGCGCTGGCCAACCCGCTGCGGCTGCGGATCATCGCCCGGCTCGCCGTCGGGCGCGACTACGTCAGTCACCTCTCCCGGGAGATCGGCATCAGTCGGCCACTGCTGCACATGCACCTGCAGCGACTGGAAGCCGCCGGGTTGATCGTCGGCAGCCTGGAGCTGTCCGCCGACGGCAAGGCGATGAAGTTCTACGAAGTCGTCGACTTCGACCTGCGGCTCAACCCGGCGGCGCTCGCCGCGGCCGCCGCGATCCTCACCGAAGCTGACCCGTCCACCCCGGGTCCCGCCCGCAAGGAGAAGTCCTGATGTATGTCCACGCGGCGACGGCCGCCGAAACCTCGACCTGGCCGGGCACCATCTTCCTGCTGGGATCGATGGGGCTGGCCACAATCCTGATCATCGCGGTGCTGGCCACCCTGCACGAGTTCCGCAAGACCCGGGTCCTGGCCAGCGACGAGGCCGCGATGCGCCAGCTGGTGGGCCGATACGAGCAACTCGCCGAGAACTCCCTCGACGCCCAGCAACGGGTCGCCGCCGATCTGTCCGAGCTGCGGTCGCGGACCAACGCGATCGAGCAGATCCTGCGGACCGTCGAATGAGCGCCGACCAGCTCGCCGGGACCATGCTGGCCGCCGCCCAGGACCGCTACGGGTCCGCCGAGGTGCTGACCGTGCGGCGGCTGCCGCGTCCGTCCATCACGGACAAAGACCTGCTGGTACGCGTACAGGCTGCCTCGATCAACCACGCCGACCTGGTGCTGATGGCCGGTGAACCACTCATCGGCAGACTGGCCCTGGGCCTGTCCCGCCCGAAGTCCCGCGTGCGTGGCCGCGACGTCGCCGGTGAGGTCGTCGCGGTCGGCGCGGCGGTGACCGACTTCCGCCCCGGCGACGCGGTCTACGCCGAGATCGAGACCGGCAGCTTCGCCGAGTACGCCGTCGTGCCGGCCGGCCGGGCCTGCCGCAAGCCGGCCAACACCACGTTCACCGAGGCGGCGACGGTGCCGCTGGCCGGGGTGACCGCGTTGCAGGGGTTGCGCGACCACGGTCGGCTCCAGCCCGGTCAGACCGTGCTGATCAACGGCGCGTCGGGCGGGGTCGGCACCTTCGCGGTGCAGCTCGCCAAGGCGTTCGGGGCGCAGGTGACGGCGGTATGCCGGACCCGCAACGTCGACCTGGTGCGCTCGCTCGGTGCCGATGACGTGATCGACTACACCCGGGAGGACTTCACCCGCTCCGGTCGGCGGTGGGAGCTGATCTTCGACGTGGCCGGCCGGCACCGGCTGGCCGACTGCCGGCGGGCGTTGACCGAGCGCGGGACGCTGATGCTGTGCAGTGGGGCGGGCGGGCGGTGGCTGGGGCCGATGGCCCGGATCGTCCGCGCGCTGGCCTGGTCGCCGTTCGTGAGCCAGCGGCTGGGGATCTTCCTGGCTACTCCGGATCAGCGGTCGCTGCGGGAGCTGACCGAGCTGATCGAGGCCGGCAAGGTCGTGCCGTCGGTGGAGCGGACGTTTCCGCTGGCCGAGGCGCCAGCGGCGATGCGGTACTTCGCCACTGAGCATCCCCGGTCGAAGTACGTCATCGAAATGTGAGCCTTGCGGCCGGCCCGGCCGTGGTCGGGCGGCTCCAACACGCGGCCATCCGTTTCGTCCGCGCTGTCGCGGTCGCTGCTGCTGCCGGGATGCGGGAGACTGGGAGGCGACCGCAGGGCTGTGACCATGGGTGGGAGGTGGCCGGATGCGTCGGCTTCGGGGGATCGGGCTCGTCCTGCCGTTGGCGCTGGTCGTCGGCGGATGCGCGGCCGGCTTGTCGGCTGAGCCGAATTCGACGGCTGATCCGTCGGGCGGTCCGGCTGCTGCCCGGGTCGGTCCGGACGCGGCGCCGGTGCAGCGGTTGCGGGTCGAGGTGCTGGAGCGCTATCCGCACGACACCGCCGCGTTCACCCAGGGGCTGGAGCTGCACGACGGCGACCTCTACGAGGCGACCGGGCAGTACGGCGAGTCCGAGCTGCGGATCGTCGATCTCGACTCCGGCGAGGTGCGTCGGCGGGTGAGCCTGCCGGACGCCGACTTCGGTGAGGGCGTGACCGTGCTGGATTCCCAGGTCTGGCAGATCACCTGGCGGGAAGGCGTCGCGTACCAGCGGGACCCGGACACCCTCGCCGAGGTGCGGAAGGTGAGCTACGACGGCGAGGGCTGGGGTGTCTGCCACGACGAGGGCACCGACCGGCTGGTGATGAGCGACGGCACCGACCAGCTGACGTTCCGGGATCCGGAGTCCTTCACCGAGACCGGGTCGGTGCAGGTGAGCATCGACGGGGCACCGCTGACGGAGCTCAACGAGCTGGAGTGCGTCGGCGACGAGGTGTGGGCGAACGTCTGGCGTACCGATCGGATCGTCCGGATCGATCCGGCCAGCGGCCGGGTGGTGGCCGAGGTCGACGCGGCCGGGTTGCTGAGCGACGACGAGCGGGCCGGGGCCGATGTGCTCAACGGCATCGCCGCGGTGCCGGGGTCCGATGAGTTCCTGATCACCGGCAAGTACTGGCCGACGCTGTTCCGGGTCCGGTTCGTGCCGGCTTCCTGAGCGGGTACGCCCCGATCTGCTGAGTCTAGGCGCAGTCTGCGGCACTGTGCCCCTGCTTTGACCTGGGGTTGGATCGTGCTAGCTTGCCGACATGAAAACCGTTACCGTTTCGGCCTGGCTGGCGGTGGCGCTGACGGCCACCCTGGCCGGCTGTGCCGGCACCAGCACCAGCACCAGCACCAGCACCAGCACCAGCACCAGCACCGGCGACGGGGGCACCGACGCCAACGCGACACCGGCCGGCACCGAGATCAACAACTGCGGTGCCACGTTGACCATCGACGAGCCCCCGCAGCGCGCGCTCACCATGGAGCAGAACGCCACCGAGATCATGCTCAGCCTCGGCCTGGCCGACCGCATGATCGGCACCAGCTACCAGACCGACCCGGTGCTGCCCGAACTCGCCGACGCCTACGCCGACGTGCCGGTCCTCGCCGATCTCTACCCCAACCGCGAAGCAGTCCTCGAAGCCGCACCCGACTTCGTCTACTCCACCTTCACCTCCGCGTACGGCCCCGAAGCCGCCGGCCCACGCACCGACCTCGCCGCGCTCGACGTGCCGGCCTACCTGTCCCGGTTCGCCTGCGAGGAACCGGCCACCGGCGAGCCGACGGTGCACTTCGACGGGATCTTCGCCGAGATCACCGAGATCGCCACCATCTTCGGCGTCGCCGAGCAGGGCGAACAGCTCGTCACCGACCAGCAGGACCGGCTCGCCGCCGCGGTCGAAGCCGCGCCGGCCGCACCCGGTCACGACCTGCTCTGGTACTACTCCGGCACCGCCACCCCGTACGTCGCCGGATCCGGCGGCCTGCCCGCCGCGATCAGCGAACTGCTCGACGTCACCAACGCCTACGGCGACGCCGAACAGACCTGGCCCGCCGGCAGCTGGGAAGAGATCGCCGCCCGCAACCCCGACGTGATCGTCCTCGCCGACCTGACCCGGGGCGGCGACGGCGACAGCGCCCAATCGAAGATCGACTACCTGCGGAGCAACCCGACCACCGCGCAGCTCGACGCGGTCAAGGCCGGACACTTCATCACCGTCTCCGGGTCCTCGATGGACCCGTCCATCCGCAGCGTCACCGCCGTCGAAGCGGTCGCCGCCGGCCTCACGGAGCTGGCCGACCCATGACCGATCTGATCAACGACCAGCTCACCACCGCCGACGCCCGTCGGCTGCTGGACCTGTGGGACACCCAGCAGTCCGCGTACGTCGCCCACCGGGAGAACCGCTTCCAGGTGATGATCGACATGGTGCGACTGCACCTCGGCGACGGCCCGATCACCGTGCTCGACCTGGCCTGCGGACCCGGCGCCATCGCCGACCGGGTGCTCACCGCGCTGCCGCAGGCCCGCTGCGTCGCCGTCGACCACGACCCGATCCTGCTGCGGATCGCCACCGGCGCGCTCGCCACCCACGGCGACCGGGCCGTCGTGCACGACCTCGACCTGGTCGCCGACGGCTGGACCGGCCGACTCGGCGTCGACCACGTCGACGCCGTGCTCAGCTCCACCGCGCTGCACTGGCTTTCGCCGGCCCAGCTGCTCGGCGTCTACACCGCGACCGCCGGACTGTTGCGCCCCGGTGGACTGCTGCTCAACGCCGACCACCTGCGGTTCGGCCCGGACGCTCCGACCCGCCAGGCCGTCGCCCGGCGCCACGACGAGCAGACCCGCGAGGCCGGGTTCGCCGCCGGAGCGCTGCGCTACGACGCCTGGCACGCCGAAGCCGCCCGCACTCCGGCACTGGCCGCGCTCGCCCCGGAACGCGAGCGGCGCTTCGCCGACCGGCCGCAGCAGCCCCTCGCGCCGCTGGAGTTCCACCTCGCCGCGCTGCGGACCGCCGGCTTCGCCGAGGTAGGCCCCGTCTGGCAGTACCTCGACGACTACGTGGTCTTCGCCCGCCGATGACCGTCGCGCCGCCACGGGCGAATCCCGTTCGGGTGCGGGCGGCGCGCAGTGCCCGCACCCGAGGGCCGGTGCTGGCCCTGGCCGTCGTCGCGTTGGCGCTCAGCGTCGCCGGCGCCACCACCATCGGCACCGCCGATTTGACCGTCGCCGACGTGTTCCGTACCCACGGCGTGCACCTCGGCCTGCCGCTGGACCCGCTGCCGCCACTGGCCGATTCCATCGTGTGGAACCTGCGTACCCCTCGGGTCCTGCTCGCCGGCCTGGTCGGCGGCGGTCTCGCAGTCTGCGGCGCGGTGCTGCAGGCGTTGACCCGCAACCCGCTCGCCGACCCGTACCTGCTGGGCATCTCCGCCGGGGCCTCCACCGGCGCGGTGTCGGTGCTGGTCTTCGGCCTCGGCGCCGGCACCGCCGCGCTCACCGGCGGCGCGTTCGTCGGCGCGGTCGCCGCCTTCGTCGCCGCGCTGGCCCTGGCCGGTCGCCGCTGGACCGAACCGTCGCGGATCCTGCTCGCCGGGGTCGCCGTCGGCCAACTCTTCGCCGCCATCACCAGCCTGATCGTGGTCTCCACCGCGTCGCCGCAGCAGACCCGGGGGGTCACCTTCTGGCTGCTCGGCTCGCTCACCATGGCGAGTTGGCCGTCGGTCGCGCTCGCCGCCGCCGTCGCCGCCGGGGCGTTGCTGATCTGCTGGGCGGCCACCCCCGCGCTCGACGCGTTCGCGTTCGGCACCGACGTCGCCCAGTCACTCGGCTTCTCCCCGGCCAAGGTACGGGCGGCGCTGTTCACCACCACCGCGCTGCTGGCTGCGGTGCTGGTCGCGGCGAGCGGGGCGATCGGCTTCGTCGGGCTGACCGTGCCGCACGCCGCCCGGCTGCTGGTCGGCTCCCGGCACCGGATCCTGCTGCCCACCTGCGCGGTCATCGGTGCCACCTTCCTGATCTGGGCGGACACCGCCGCCCGGACCGTTTTCGCGCCGCAGGAGGTGCCGGTCGGGGTGGTCACCGCGCTGCTCGGCGTGCCGGCGTTCGCGCTGCTCATCCGCCGCCGGCAGGCGCCGGCATGAGAGTCCAGGCCGAGAGGATCTCCTGGTCGGTACGCGGCAAGCCGTTGCTCGCCGACGTGACGCTCGACGCCGCCGGGGGCAGCCTGGTCGGGCTGCTGGGGCCGAACGGCTCCGGCAAGTCGAGCCTGCTGCGGGTGCTCGCCGGACTGCGACGGCCGGACTCCGGGCGGGTGCTGCTCGACGGCGTCGACGCCACCACGATTCCGCGCCGGGCGTTGGCCCGGACGCTGGCCCTGGTCACCCAGCACTCGGCCGCCGACGTCGACATGTCGGTGCTCGACGTACTGCTGCTGGCCCGGATCCCGCACCGGCCGCTGCTCGCCGCCACCGCCGCTGCCGACCTTGCCGCCGCCGAACAGGCCCTCGATGCCGCCGGGCTGCCCGGTTTCGCCGACCGCCGCTGGTCGTCGCTGTCCGGCGGGGAACGTCAACGGGTCGACATCGCCCGCGCGCTGCTGCAGCAACCCCGGGTGCTGCTGCTCGACGAGCCGACGAACCATCTGGACATCCGCCACCAGCTGGATCTGCTGCACCACCTGGCCAGCGCCTCGATCACCGTGGTCGCGGCACTGCACGACCTCAACCTGGCGGCCCGCTTCTGCGACGAGATTCTGCTCCTGCACGCAGGCCGGGCGGTGGCCGCCGGACCGCCGGCCGCCGTGCTCACCCCTGACCGGATCGCCACGGTCTACCAGGTGTCGGCCCAGGTCGGCGTCGACCCGGACGGCCAGCCGAGCGTCCATCTGCGCCGCGGCGGGTAGCGTCGGCCGGCCGGTGGCATCGCTGGGCACCGGCCGGCCGCCGCCGGGCCGTCACCCCACGCTGACCCGCACCGTGGTGCCGGTGGCGAGGTTGCGTAGGAAGACGTCCGAGTAGCCGTTGGTGTCGCCGTCGACCAGATTCGTCGCTGACGAGGAGAACAGCACGAAGCGTCCCTGCGCGCTGATCGCCGCCGCATCGGACGGCCCGTTGGCCGGGCTGCCGTCGGCGGCGACGCTGACCAGGTGGGTGACGCCGGTGTCCCGCCGGTCCCGGACGAAGACGTCCGGGACACCGTTGGTGTCGCCCGGCATCAGGTTCGCGGCGGCCGAGCCGAAGGCGACGTACCGGCCGTTGTCACTGATGTCGTACGCGATGGACGGCCCATCGGCCTGGCTGCCGTCGTACGCCAGGCTGGCGATCTTCGTGATGCCCCGCTTCAGGTTGCGTACGAACACGTCCGAGTAGCCGTTGGTGTCGTGGTAGACGAGGTTCGACGCGTCGGATCTCAGCAGGACGAAGTCGCCGTCGCCGCCGACCGCGACGACGTTGGACTGCGCGTTCGCCCTGGTGCCGTCGGTCGCGACGCTTGCAAATTCGGTGGCCCCGGTGGTCAGGTCGTGGATGATGGTGGTCCACAGCGGAGCGCCCGACGGTCCGGGCAGGTAGAGGTCGTACGCCACGGACCTACCGTCCGCGCTGACCATCGGGCTCCAGCCCGGCGCGATCGAGGTCGCCGGGACGTCGGTGACCACCTCGGTGGTCCCCAGCAATCGATCCCGGACGTAGATGTGCCGGACGCCGGCCGGCGTACCACCCGCGACGAGATTCGTGGCATTCGACTGGAAAACGGCGAAGCGTCCGTCGTCGCTCAGTCCCGCCGGGCCGGACCAGCCGTTTGCCTGGGTGCCGTCCGTCGCCACCGAGACGAGTTCGGTGGTCTGCTGGTCCATGTCCCGGATGAAGATGTCGTCGATGCCGTTGCGGTCCGTCGGCACCAGGTTGCCGGCCCGGCTGAGAAACATCACCCAGCGGCCGTCCGCACTGGTGAAAGCGGCACCCGACACACCTGCCGACGGCGCGGAGCCGACATGGGAGATGTCCACGAGTTCAGTGGCGCTGCTTCGCAGGTCCCGGCGATAGAGATGGCTGCTGGTGGCGAGGCCCGGCGCGAGGTTCTTCGCTGCGCTGTGGAAGTAGGCGTATCGCCCGTCCTGGCTGACCGCGACGGCGCGGGATCCCTGGTCGGCCTGGATGTCCCCGGGCGGCGCCATGCTGGCGGCGGCGGGAGAGATCGGCAGTTGGGAGCCGGCTATCACGGCGGTGATGGACAGCAGCCGGGTCAGCGGCCGAGCTGCCGGTCGGCGGTGGGAGAGGCTGATCAAGAGTTCCTCCACTGAGCATGGTGACGTGGCATGGCTGAACAAGACCCTGGCGACATTACTGATCGGATCGGAAGTATGACTGTCCGCAACTAGACAGGTTGTGACCTGCGCGCCACCCGGTTGGGGCGGCCATAGATGACGCTAAGTATTGATTGACAGTAAATTTCCCAACCCGTAGCGTCACGATCCACTCTACTTCGAGGTCTGGCACGGGGGAGGACCAAATGGCAGTGGGTCGCTGGCGTGCGCCCGGATTCGCATCACGACGGATGGCGGCGCTGAGCACCGCAGCTGTACTGCTGGCCGTCGCCGCAGTGGTCAACGTCGACAATCCACGCCGACCCATCGATGCGTTGGCGGCACCGGCCACGGAGGAGGGACGTGCGCTGCTGGCCGCACACGACAGTGGCCAACCCGTACGTGTCGACGGCCAGACCTCCGAGACCACCGAGGTCTGGGCCCGACCCGACGGTCAGCTGGAGGCACTGATCTCCGCCGACGTGGTCCGGGTCCGTCGCGACGGCGGCTGGGTGCCGGTCGACCTGCGGCTGCACCACGCCACGGACGGCACGGTCACGCCCGTCGCCCACCCGAACGACCTGCGAATCTCCGGCGCCCGCCCGGCCGGCAGCCACGAGTTGGCCGCGGTCGGGCACGGCACCGGCCGGGTCGCGATGAGCTGGACCGGCGCGCTGCCCGAGCCGCGGTTGGACGGACCGGTCGCCACCTACCCCGACGTGCTGCCCGATGTGGACCTGCTGGTGCGGGCCACTCGGACCGGGTTCGAGCAGCTGCTCACGGTCAAGAACCGCGACGCGGTCGACCGGGTGCGTGAAGTCCCGCTCACGTTGACCGGACCGGGCATCGCCGGGCATCGCCACGACGAACAGGGCGGTGTCACCCTCACCGGCCCGGACGGTGCCACCCTGGCGACCGTGCCCGCACCGGCGATGTGGGACGCACAGACCACCCCGGCCGGTACGCCGGCCCGCACCGCCTCGATCGAAACCACGGTCACCGCCCGCCCCGACGGTGTCGACCTGCTACTGCGGCCCGACATCGGCTGGCTCGACGCCCCCGAAACGGTCTACCCGGTGACCCTCGATCCGACGGTCGACCCGCTGTCCACCACCTTCGACGCGTACGTGCGGGAGAGCGTCACCACCAACCAGAGCGGCACCAACGATCTGCAGATCGGCCTGCTCGCCACCAGCCCGCCGACGATCACCCGGTCGTTCATCAGCTGGAACTCGGCGGTGCTGGCCGGCAAACAGATCAACTCGGCGACCGTCTACTTCTGGAACTGGTGGTCGCACACCTGCACCCCGAAGGCCTGGGAGATCTGGAGCACCGACGCGGCCAGCACCGCCACCCGGTGGACCAACCAGCCGCAGTGGCTGCACCGCGAGGCGACCTCCACGATGACCAAGGGCTACGACGCCAGCTGCGACGACGGCTGGTCGACGATCAGCGGCACCGCGTTCTTCCAACGGGCGGCAACCGCCGGCGCCAGCCAGGCCCACATGGGCGTCCGGGCCACCGACGAGACCGACACCGCCACCTTCAAACAGTTCCGCTCCCGGGACACCACCGCCACCTCGCAGGTACCGTACGCGGCGGTCACCTACAACTCGTGGCCTACGGTCACCGCCCGGTCGACGGTGCCGGCGACCGCCTGCGTCACCGGCACCGGCCGACCGCTGGTCAACACCCTCACTCCGCAGCTGCGGGCCAGCGTCGCCGATGGCGACGGTACGGCGATGTCGGTGGAGTTCGAATGGTGGGCGGTCGGTGCCTCGGCCCGGCTCGGCGGTCAGACCGTCACCAGCGTCGCATCCGGTGCAACCGCGAGTATCACCGTGCCGGCTGGCGTGTTCGTCGACGGCGGCCGCTACCAGTGGCGGGTCCGGGCCAACGACGGGGTCAGCGGCAGCGCGGTGTGGACCAGCTTCTGCGAAATGACCGTGTACGTGACAGTGCCACCGGTCGACGGCTGCGCCGGTGGGGTCGCCAACGACTATGACGGCGACGGGGTGCCCGACGTCGCCATCGCCGACCCGGAAGCGACCGTCGCCGGGCATGCCAAGGCCGGCCAGGTTCATGTGAGGTACGGCGACGGCGGCACCGTCGACACGCTGCACAAGGACAACATCCAGGGGTCCGGGCTCGCCGAGGCAGGCGACCAGTTCGGCTTCGCGCTGGCCAGCTACGACATCAACAACGACGGCTGCACCGACCTGGCGGTCGGGGCACCGTACGAAGATCTCACCGGCCAGGCCGACAGCGGCGCGGTGTACGTGCTGCTCGGCTCCCCGGACGGGCTCGCCGGCGGCCCGGCGTCGAGGATGCTGCACCAGAGCCAGGCCGAGTTCCCGGAGACCGCCGAGGCCGGCGACTGGTTCGGCTTCTCGCTTGCCGCCGGACGCACCGCCACCGGTGAGCCGTTCCTGCTCATCGGTGCCCCCGGCGAGGACGTCGGCACCGCCGTCGACACCGGTGTCGTGCACTACCTGCGCGGCACCGCGAACGTCCTACTCAGCCAGGGCGGCAACGGCGTCGTCGGGGCGCTGGAGAACGACGACCTGACCGGCTACTCGCTGGCAGCCTCCAGCAACCACTTCGCGATCGGCTCGCCCGGGGAGGCGATCGGTGCCGAGGTCTTCGCCGGCGCGGTCAACGTCTTCCGCCACCAGTACACCTCCGGCCGGCCGACCCCGGTCAGCGCGATCGACCAGAACTGGGCCGGAGTGTGGGGCACCTCCACCGCCAACGACACGTTCGGCAAGTCACTGTCCATGGTCGACTACCGTGCGGCCGGTGCACCAGCCGGCGGGACCGATTCGTTCCTCGCCGTCGGCGTACCGGGCAAGGAGTACGGCCCAACCGGCACCCTCGACACCGGCGTCGTGCAGCGGTTCCACCTCACCGACAGCGGCTTCACCGAGCTGCCGGTGATCGCCCAGCACATCGTCGGCGTCCCGAGCGGGGACGAGGAGGGCGACTACTTCGGCGAGCAGGTGCACCTGGTCAATCTCGCCCCCGGTACGGCAGCGACGGCACAGAACCTGCTGCTCGCCGTCGCCGCGCCCGGTGAGGACACCGGATCGGCGGCCGATGCCGGGGTGGTCCGGGTGTTCGGTGCGGCTGCGGATCCGATCAGCGGATACGCCACCGTGGAGCGCGCCGCCACCGGCCTGCCGGGCACCCCGGTCGCCCAGGAACTCGTCGGCGTGTCGATCGCCGGCGACCAGAACCATCTCTACGTCGCCAGCCCGTACCAGGAACGGGCGGTCTACGCCCTGCCCTGGTCGGCGCTGGCAACCGGTTCGGCCACGCCGCAACACGTGTGGCGGGCCGGCGAGGGCGGATTCCCGGCCGCGGCGGTCGCCTTCGGTGCGGCGGTCAACTGATGGCCATGATTGACAAGTCCGACGGCAGCACGGGGGAGGGCAGTGACGTGATCGGTGGCAGGCGGAAGATTCACTGGCGGCGCGGGCTGGGGCTCAGTCTCGGACTGGCCGGGCTGCTCGCCGCGTACGCAATGGTGGACCGGCCAGCCGACGGCGGCCCGGACCCGGCGGCACCGGCGGCCGCCCCTGCGCTGCTGCCGGCTGCCGGGGAAGGCCCGATCCGGCAGACCGAGGCGGAAGCCGTCGCCCACGCGGTCGAGACCGGCGAGCGGGTGGAGATCGGCGCCTTCCGGGGCGAGACCCGCGAGACGTACGCCAACCCCGATGGCACGTTGACGTCGGTGGAGCACGCCCAGCCGGCGCGGGTGGTGCGCGACGGCCGCTGGGTACCGACCGACGCGACTCTGGTCACCGCGGCCGACGGCAGCATCGGCCCCCGGGCCGCCGTGCTCGGGCTGCGACTCTCCGGCGGCGGCGACACCCCACTGGTACGCGTCGAACGCGCCGGCCGCAGCATGACACTGGACTGGCCGGGCCCACTGCCCGAGCCGACCATCGACGACGACCAGGTCACCTACCCAGAGCTACTGCCCGGGGTCGACCTGGTGGTCAACGTCGGCGTCACCGGCTTCTCACACGTTCTCGTGGTCAAGACGCCGCAGGCGGCACAGCAGCCGGAGCTGGCCGAGCTGCAGTTCGACCTCGACACCGCCGGGCTCACCGTGCAGGACGACCCGGAGGGCGGGCTCGCCGCCGTCGACGAGGTGACCGGCGCTGCGGTGCTGGAGGCCGCCGCCCCGGTGATGTGGGACTCGGGCGACGGGGCAGCCCCGGGTCGGGCGGGAGCTGACACAGTAGACGTCGTCGACCCCGCCGAATCCGCGCCGCCGGGCGCCAGCTCGGTCCCGATCGGCTGGCGGGTCGACGGTGACCAGCTCACCTTGCTGCCCGACCAGGCGATGCTCGCCGACCCGGAGACCACCTGGCCGGTCTACATCGACCCGATCTGGCAGGACACCCGCAACAGCGGCTGGACCATGGTCGCCAGCGGGTATCCGAACGAGAAGACCTGGAAGTTCTCCGGCACTGAGGGCGTCGGCGAATGCCCGGTCTCGTCCGGCCAGTGCGCTGGCGTCGGAGTCAAACGGATCTACTACGCGTTGCCGACACCGTACTCGGGGCGGACCATCCTGAGCGCGGAGTTCCGGGTCACCATGACCCACACCTACGACAGCACGGCGCACAACGTGTCGCTGTACCGCGCCGGCTCCGGGATCAGCTCCGGCACGAACTGGAACAACAAGCCGGCGCTGAGCGTGCTGCAGCAGACCAAGGCACCGACCGCGAAACAGAGCTCCTGCACGTCGACGAACCAGAACGTCGGCTTCACCGCCACGGCTGCGGTCCGGGAAGCAGCTTCGAAGGGCTGGTCCACCACCACGTTCGGGCTGCGCGCCACCAGCGAGACCGACCACACCGCCTGGAAGCGCTTCTGCGGCAACGCGATCCTGTCGGTCAACTACAACCGCACGCCGACCCAGCCGAAGCGGGCGGATCTGACCATGTCCCCCGGCGGGGTCTGCGTCACCGGCACCAACCGTCCGTACGTGGACACCCCGCCGACGCTGTTCATGGTGCTGCGCGACCCGGACCACAGCTCGGCGCACACCGAGCAGGTCCGCGGCGAGATCCACTACTACTGGTACGACTCGGCCGGCATCCGGATCAACCGCTACTTCACCACCGGCTGGAAGGCCAGCGGATCCCGCTTCCAGTACACCCTGCCGTCGAACATCCCGCAGAACACCCCGATCACCTGGGAGGTGCGCACCGGCGACTCGCACGCCTGGAGCAAATGGAGCTGGGAGGCCGACGCGCACGCCAACTGCCAGTTCGTCTACGACTCCACCGCACCGGCCGCGCCGGACATCGACTCGCCGGAGTATCTGCCCCTCGACGCCGGTGAGCACACCAGCGCCTGTGTCGAGGACGACCAGCACCGGGGCGGGGTCGGCATCTACGGCACCTTCACCTTCGACTCGGCCTCCACCGACACCGTCCGCTACCTGTACGGGTTCAACACCAACCCGTTGCCGGACAACGAACTGGTGCCGAGTAGCGCCGGCGGCCCCGTGTCGTTGCGCTGGATGCCGGTTGACGACCGGACGACCATCGTCACGGTGCAGGCGGTCGACCAGTCCGGCCTGCGGTCGGCGATCGCCACCTGTGTGTTCTCGGTACCGACCCGCCTCGCCGCCGGCGAGTGGGGGCTCGGCGAGGCGGTCGGTGCCGCGACTGCCGAGGACGCCCGGGGCAACCACCCGGCAATCGCCGGAGCCGGGGTGACGTTCGGGGTGCCCGGGCCGGGCTGCGGCGACTCCGGCCCCCAGTGCCAATTCGACCGGGCCATCCGGTTCACCGGCGACGCCACCGGCAGCTACCTGGCCACCACCAGCTCGGCGCTGATCGACACGTCCACCGGGTTCGGGGCCAGCGCCTGGGTGCGGCTCACCGACGACACCACCGACCGGGTCGCGATCAGCCAGGACGGCAGCGGCGAGCCTGGTTTCACCCTCGGCTTCGACGCCGGCACCGGAAGGTGGGAATTCGCGATCCCGGCGACGGACGTGCTGTCGCTGACCGGCTGGTCGGTGACCAGCGCCGCCCCGGCGATCCGTGACGAATGGACGCACCTGGCGGCAGCGTACGACCCGCACCTGAAGACGATGACGCTGTACGTCAACGGGGACGTCCAGCCGGCGGTGCAGCGCCGGTCGGCCTGGAAGTCCCGGGGCGCGGTGCAGATCGGTCGGGCGTACGCCCGCAGTGGCCACACCGCGGGCTGGGCCGGTGAACTGGCCGACATCGCCGTCTTCGACCGGGTGCTGGTGCCCCGGGAGGTGAGCGTGCTGTCCACCCTGCGGCCGATCCGCCTCGGCTACTGGCCGTTGGACGACGTCTCCGACAACCGCAGCCCCGCCTACGACGAGGACGGCCAGGAACTGCTGTTGGAAGGCGGCGCCCACCTGTACGCACCGGACGTCGACGCGGATCCATTCGCCGAACCGCCGTTGGTCGGTGGCGGACATCTGGTGCTCGACGGGGTCGACGACCGGGCCCGCACCGAAGCGCCGGTGGCGGTCACCGACGGCAGCTTCACCGTCGCCGCCCGGGTCCGGCTGCCCAGCCCGACCTGTGGCGACCGGGACCAGGCAGTGCTCTCCCAGGCAGGCGTCGCGGCGAGCGGATTCGTGATCCGCTGCGGCAGCGCCAACCGGTGGGAGCTGGTGCTGCCACACAGCGACACCAACGACCCGCAGGCCACCGTGGTCTTCGACGGCGAGCAGCTGCCAAACGCCGACCAGTACGGCCAGCACCTGGCCGTGGTCTACGACGCGTTCCGCAACGAGGTGCGGCTCTACGTCAACGGTGAGCTCACCGCGACCGGTGCCGCCACCTACACCGCCGGTTGGCGGGCGAACGGTCCGCTGCAGGTGGGCCGGGCGCTGCACAACGGCGGCTTCGGCCAGTACCTCGGCGGCGTCGTCGACGAGGTGCGGGTCTACACCGGGGTCGCCGACGACACGGCGATCCAGGAGATGGCCCGCCCCGATCCCAACCCGTACCTCTGATTCGATGCGTTGTCTTCCCGCCCCGCTTCGCCTCCCTCGCCCTGGAGTGGTGATGAGTTCCCGAATTCTGGTTCTGTCCCCGGCCCGCCGTCGACGGCTGACCGCCGGCATCACCTGGGCGACGGCGATCGTCGTCGTCGCCGGCCTGCTGCAGGGGGTGGAGAGCCCGGCCCGAGCCGAGCCACCCTCCGGGGCACCGGCCGTCCAGCAGCAGGACGAGCCGGCTCCGGACCGCCCGGCGGACCCGGTGCCGCCCCGCGAGCCGAACCCGGTGGTGCAGGCGGCGCTGCGTACCGCACCGGAGGTCGCCTGGCCGGCGGCCGGGACGGTGGAGGTGCCGGTGACGCCGGTGGCCAGTCCGGCCGGCGCGGCGGGTCGGGTAGCCGGCACCGCACCGCCGAACAAGGTGCGGGTGCAGACCCTCGACCGCGCAGTGTCGACGAAAGCGAAGGTCGACGGCCCGGTCACCCGGATCGGGCGGGCCGCTGGCGAGACCGGCGCCGGCACCGTCCGGCTGGCGTTGAGCTACGCCGGGATCGCCGACGCGTACGGCGGTGACTTCGGTGCCCGGCTGCGGCTGGTCCGGTTGCCCGAGTGTGCGTTGAACACGCCGGACGCGACGGCTTGTGCGCCGGAGCCGGTGCCGGCGGTCAACAACGCCGGCACGGACACCCTCACCGCGACGATCGACGTCGGTGCCGGCACCTCGCTGTTCGCGATGGTGGCCTCGGAAAGCTCGGCGCAGGGCAGCTTCGGCGCGACCGAGTTCGCGCCGTCGTCGAAGTGGAACGTGTCGCCGTCGTCGGGTGCGTTCAACTGGTCGTACCCGATGCGGGTGCCGCCGGTGCCGGGCGGACTGGCCCCGTCGGTCGTGCTCGGCTACAACTCGCAGGCCACCGACGGGCGGACCGCGACCACCAACAACCAGGGCTCCTGGCTGGGTGAGGGCTTCAGCTACGAGCCCGGGTACGTCGAACGCCGCTACAACACCTGCCTCGACGACGGCCGCGACGGCATGGGTGACCTGTGCTGGGCGTTCGACAACGCCGTCCTGATGCTCAACGGCCGGTCCAGCACGCTGGTGCGCACCGGCAGCACGTGGCGGTTCGCCAACGACGACGGGTCGAAGATCGAACGCTTCAGCGGCACGGTCGACGGGGCGGTCAACGGTGACAACGACCGCGAGTTCTGGAAGGTCACCACGGTCGACGGCACCGAGCACTACTTCGGGCTGAACCGGCTGCCCGGCTGGGCGTCCGGCAACGCCGAAACGAACTCGGTGTGGACGGTGCCGGTCTTCGGTGACGACAGCGGCGAACCCTGCTACAACGCCACCCTGGCGAACGCCTGGTGCAACCAGGCGTGGCGGTGGAACCTCGACTACGTCAAGGACCGGCATGGCAACGTCACCTCCTACTTCTACGAGCGGGAGACGAACCACTACGCGCTGCGGGCGCAGACCAACGTCAACGGCACCGCGTACCACCGCGGTGGTTGGCTCAAGCGGATCGACTACGGCCAGCGGCACAACGCGGTCTACTCCACCCCGGCGGCGGCCCGGGTGGCCTTCGCCGATGCGGAACGGTGCATCCCGGATGGCCCCATTACCTGCGCGCCGAGTCAGCTGAACAACAGCACTGCGAACGCCTGGCCAGATGTGCCGTGGGACCGCAACTGCGCTGCCGGCACCAACTGCACGGTCAGCCAGTCGTCGCCCAGCTTCTGGACCCGTAAGCGGGTCAGCCAGATCACCACCGAGATCCGTACCGCCAGCGGTTGGACGCCGGTCGACTCGTGGAATCTGACTCATCTGTTCACCAACAACGCCGATGGCAGCCGCTCGCTGTGGCTGCACAAGATCGACCACCAGGGCCGGTACGGCGGCGGCGACCCGCTGACCGTACCGTCGGTCGAGCTGGGCGCACTCCAACTGCCCAACCGGATCGACATCCCCAACGACAACATCGCTCCGCTGATCCGGCCCCGGTTGACCACCGTCTACACCGACTCCGGTGGCCAGGTCGACGTCACGTACGAGGCTCCGGACTGCTCGGTCAACTCGTTGCCGACTGCCGGCAACAGCACCCGCCGCTGCTACCCGGTGAAGTGGTCGCCCGGCGGCGAGGCGAACCCGATCACCGACTGGTTCCACAAGTACGTCGTCGAGTCGGTCAGCGAGTCCGACCGGACGAACGTCGAGCCCGGCACCGCCCTGGCTCCGGACATGGTGACCAGCTACGAGTACCTGGGTGACGCGGCCTGGCGGCACTCCGACCCGGACGGCATCGGTGACACCAAGTTCCTCACCTGGAACCAGTGGCGCGGCTACGAGAAGGTCCGGGTCCGGCGCGGCAACGGTGTCACCTTCACCACCCGCACTGAGCACACTTACCTGCGCGGCATGCACGGCGACAAGAACCCGGCCGGCGGCACCCGCACGGTCACCCGTACCGATTCGGTCGGCACCTCCTACACCGACCACGACGAACTCGCCGGCTTCGAGATCGAAACCGCCGTCTACAACGGCTCCCAGGTCAGCAGCAAGTCGGTGACCAGCCCGTGGCGGTACGAGACTGCCAGTTACAGCCGGCCGGGGGGCACCGACCGGGCGTTCTTCGTCAAGCCGCAGGTCAGCAGGGGCTTTACCGCCCTGGCCGCCGGCGGCTGGCGGGAAACCAAATCGGTCACCACCTACGATCCGGCGACCAGTGGTTACACCGACCCGGTCGGCCGGGTCACCCAGGTCGAGGATCTCGGCGACGTCAGCACCCCCGCCGACGACCGGTGCACCCGGACCACCTACGCCGACAACCACAGCCTGCGGCTGCGGACCCTGGTCGCCCGGGAGGAGACCGTTTCGGTCGCCTGCTCGGTCGCCAACCCCAACCGGGCAACCCAACTGCTGACCGACAACCGGACCTCGTACGACGGACTGGCGTACGGTGCGACGCCGACCAAGGGCAACGCCACCCGGATCGAGAAGCTCGGCAGCCACACCGGTTCCGCCGCCAGCTACGTCACGGTCGGCGAAGGCACCTTTGACGAGTACGGGCGCCCGCTGACGGCGCAGGACGGCTCCGGCGCGGTCACGAACATCGCCTACACCGAGACGAATGGTCTGACCACCCGCAAGATGGAGACCGGGCCGCAGATCAGGGTCGGCACGGCGGACACCCGGTTCATCGCGACCACCGACTACCACCCGGCGTGGGGGCAGCCGGTCACCCAGATCGACTGGAACGGCAAGCGCACCGACGTCGACTACGACAAACTCGGTCGTGCCGTGCGGGTCTGGCTGCCGGACCGTCCAAAATCGCTGAGCCCGGATCGGTCGAGCGTTCAGTACACCTACCGAAACCAGGACAACGCCCCGGTCTCGGTGAAGACCGAGCGGCGCGACAGCGCCGGTAACTGGGTACCCGAATACACCATCTACGACGGCTTCCTGCGCCCCCGGCAGATCCAGGTGCCTGGCCCAGACGGCGGGCGGCTCGTCTCGGAAACCTTCTACAACGCCACCGGCAAGGTGGCGAAGTTCAACGACAAGTTCCATGCCTCCGGCGCACCGTCAGGCACCCTGCTGAAGACGGTCAACGGCGATGTCGACCTGCAGACGGTATACCAGTACGACGGCGTGGACCGGGTCACCGACACCATCACCCAGGTTGCCGGGCAGGAGAAGTGGCGCACGGTCACCACGTACGGCGGGGACCGGATGCACGTCGACCCGCCGACGGGCGGCACCCCGACGACCACCATCACTGATGCCCGTGGCCAGGTTGTCGAGCTGCTGCAGTACCGCGGTGCCGGTCCGAGCGGCAACCATGACCGCACCACCTACACCTACACCCCGGCCGGCCAGCAGGCCAGCGTTACCGACCCGGCCGGGAACGTGTGGACCTACGAGTACGACCAGCGGGGTCGCAAGATCGAAGCGGTCGACCCGGACAGCGGGACAAGCACCTTCACCTACAACGACTACGACCAACTGACGTCCACGACGGACGGTCGTGGCGTCGCTGTCAGCCACACCTACGATGTCCTCGGCCGAAAGACCGGCACCTACCAGGGTTCGGTCGAGACTGGCACCAAGCTTGCGGAGTGGGGCTACGACACCGTCGCCAAGGGGCAACTCTACTTCGCCACCCGCATCGTCGACGGCGGCCACAAGTACCACACCATCTACCCCGCCAGGGACGCGTTCTACCGCGTGCAGGAGACCCGCTACTCGATCCCGGCGGCAGACACTCACGCTGAACTTGCCGGAACCTACCGATTCTTCACGCAGTACAACAGGGACGGCACTGTGCAGAGCACTGGCTTTCCCGAAAGCGGCGGGCTCCCGGGTGAAGGCGTCGTGTACAGCTACGACGATCTACAACGGGTCACAAAGATCAGCAACTCGATGTACACCTATCTCAGCCGGGCTGAGTACGCGCAGACCGGCGAGCTGCTGCAGGCGGAAACCAGCGTTGGTAGCCGTAAGGTCTACGGCACCTACTACTACGAGGAGGGCACCAAGCGGCTGACCCGGTCGATGCTGAGTAGGCAGGCATTCGCGGGTGAGAACCCGATGGTGCCGACCAGCGATATCGACCAGCACTACGAGTACGACGATGCCGGCAACGTGCTGTCGATCGCTGACCGGCCGGGCACCGGTGTCCGGGATCTTCAATGCTTCCAGTACGACTACCTGCGGCGGATGACGCGGGCGTGGAGCACGGCGACCACGGCGAGTGACCCGTGTGCGGGTGGGCCGGGCACCAGCGGAGTGGGCGGTCCGGCGCCGTATCACCATTCGTACGGGTACGACCTGGCCGGTAACCGGCTGAGCGAGACGATCCACGCCGCTGGCGGGGCCGGCGAGGTGGAGCGGACGTATTCGTATCCGCAGCCGGGTCAGGCGCAGCCGCACACGTTGTCGCAGGTGGTCGAGGAGACCTCGGCCGGTGACCGGTTGTACTCGTACGAGTACGACGCGGCGGGCAACACGACGAAGCGGGTCCGGGTCGGTGAGGAGCAGGACCTGGTCTGGAACGCTGAGGGTCGGCTGGAGTCGGTCACCGAGGACGGGAAGACCACCAGTTTCGTGTACGACGCCGATGGTGGTCGGTTGGTCCGGAAGGATCCGGATTCGATCACGGTGTATCTGCCGAACATGGAGTTGAAGCTGAACCGCTCCAACTCGGTAGTGGACGGGACGCGCTACTACCCGGTCGGCGGTCAGTTGACGGTGGTGCGGACTGTCGCTGGTGTGCAGGTGCAGGCTGCGGATCATCACGGGTCCGGGCAGGCTGCGGTAGATGGGGCGACCGGGCAGATCACGCATCGGCGGATGGCGCCGTTTGGCACTGCGCGTGGCACTCAGCCGGGGGTTGGGCAGTGGTTGGGTGAGAAGGGTTTCGTTGGTGGTACGCAGGATGTGTCGACGGGGTTGACGCATCTGGGTGCGCGGGAGTATGACCCGCAGACTGGTCGGTTCATTTCGGTGGATCCGATCATTGATGTGGGTGATCCGCAGCAGATGCATGGATATGCGTATGGGAATAATTCGCCGGTGTCGTTTACGGATCCGGATGGGTTGCGGCCGTTGGCGACGGGTGGTGGTGCGGAGGAGGACGCGTACTGGCAGGACGTTGGTCAGCGGTTGGTGTATAGCCCGTCGTCGGCGGGTGGGTGGACGGTGGTGCCGAGGCCGTCGCGTCCGGCGGTGCCGCCGGAGGTTGCTCAGGCGCGTCGGGATGTGCGGGAGGCGAAGCAGATCGTCGTCGCGGTGGCGATGGAGCTTGGCAAGATCCTGATGGATGAGTTGGGGATCACTGACGCGGTCGACTGTTTTATCAAGGGCGACTTGGGCGCTTGTGCGATGACGGCGTTGAACGTGGTGTTGACGGCGGTGGGTGGCGCTGCCGGGAAGTTGTTGGCGCGGTACGGGGCCAGGCCGTGGAAGTTGAAGGAGCTCGGGGATCGGTTGTGGAACCTGGGCGGCAAGTTGAAGAACGCGGTCGGCACCTTCTTCTCCAGCCGGAAGAAGCTGGACAGTGCTGCTGCGGCCGCGTCGGATTGCAACAGCTTCGTCCCGGGCACGTTGGTGCTCCTCGCCGATGGTTCGTCGAAACCGATTGAGGAGCTCGATGTCGGTGATCTGGTAGTCGCGTCTGATCCGGAGTCTGGTGAGACGGCGGCGAAGGCGGTGGTTGCCACGATCGTTGGGCACGGCATCAAGGACCTGGTCGAGATCACCGTCGACACCGACGGTGACCGCGGTGACGCCGAGGGGGTGCTGGTCGCGACCGATGGTCATCCGTTCTGGGTGCCGGAGTTGGGTGAGTGGCTCGACGCCGCCGAGCTTGAGGCCGGGCAGTGGCTGCAGACATCCGCAGGCACCTGGGTCCAAGTCACCGCCGTGCGCCAGTGGTCCGAGACCCGTACGGTCCACAACCTCACCGTCGACGACATCCACACGTACTATGTGGTGGCCGGTGACACTCCCGTTCTCGTGCACAACTGCGGTGAGGCTTACCTGGATGACGTTGGTGAGGCGTACGTAAAGAGCAAGCATTCCCCTGGCGGTGCACTTGTCACTGATCGGAAGGGCGTCTTCAATGCCGATGAAGATCTGTATCAGTTGGCTGATGACTCGAACAACTTTCCTGCAACGGTTCAAACCAATGGGAACTGTGCGAGAGTGTGTGACGCCGGGCGACCGATTGGCAATGAAGCTGTCCGGGATGGCGGGGCACCAACCAATATTTATACGGTAATCACGGACAAGTATGGCGGCGTAATCACGATGCATCCCGGCGTTCCGAGGTAGGCGCTCTTGGTGTGGTCGATTGATGATCGACGGCGCTCCCGGTGCGGCCCTGCCGCACTCCGGGAGCGCCTCGCGCAAGCATTGCTGCAGGCGGGAGCTTCGTGTCGAAGGAGGCATCGATGGCGCTAGACGTAATTGTGCGCGCATATACCGGGGAGCGTATTGCGAGCTGTGAGCATTGCTCGCTAAATCGCTTGTGCGAATATGCCAGTACGGCAGGGATTCCAATGCTGGGTCATATTGACCCCTACGACGACACTATTTTTAATCGCATGCAAATGCCGCTTGTGCAGGCTGAGTTGATTGACTTGTCGCAAACGGCTCCGCCGGATATCGCTGAAGCGGCAAGGGAGCTACTGGTCCTTGTGGAGCACGTAACCGCCAAGCCTCATCGCTATTTAGTATTCAGTGGTGACTGACGTGCTCAGGAAACGCTCTTGGTCATGCGTCCAAACTGGCTGGTGACGCGATTGGGACCTACAGCATGCACTCGGTTCATCACGGCGTGCGCAGATGGGCGTGGGTGTTCGCCTGCGTTGCCGTCACGGTTGCCGTCAGTTGGCAAATCGCATTCATATTCTTCGATGGATGACTGATCGTTTCTCGTGGCGTGGTTGCTGGCGCTGCGGCTGCGCGCGACTGGATGTGACGTCGATGGTGCGGCGCGCCGGTCGATGGGTGAGCCGCGGGTGTGGAGCGTTACTGCATCGTTCTCATCTCCCGCCGCGTCGGCGATGCCGGCGTGCGCGCGGGGCCGTAGGCCTGTAGCGCGTGCGCGCGGCCCGGCTCTGCCGGGCCAGTCTTGATCCTGTAGAGCAGTTTTGAGCCAGTCGGATCTTGGTCGAGGGCCTTGGTGCGGCTGGCTTACTGCTTCGGTACGCGGCTTCGGCTGCTGCGGGAGCGCTTGGCGCCGCGACATCCCCCACCTCGGATCGCGCCGGTCGTCGATGCTTTGGTCGCCGCCGGTCGCGGCTGTCTCTCCAGGTTGCCGTCGCCGTCGCCGTCAATATTGATAACCTTCGACCAGGAGGGGTGGCGCTCTCCACGAAAGGCCAGGTGAGAGGCCAAGAAACATGGGTTACACGGCGTGACGGGGTGAAAATCCCACACGTACTATGTGATAGCCGGCAACACGCCGGTCCTCGTCCACAACTGCGGCGAGGCGGCTGATGATTTGCTTGACTTTGCGGATGAAGCTCTGAACATGGCCCCAGAAGTGCGCCCGAATGTTGCGACTAGTATTACCTCCGCGGACGGATCGCAAGTCAGGTTCGCCTATGCAATGGATACAAGGTCCGGAGTGATGCCTCCGCAAACCGCGCGAGCTGTGGCTAACTCAGGTCATCATGGTGGGTGTGGGGAAGTCGGATGCGCTATTCAGTTCGAGGAAGCGGGAATTCCTCTTGAAGGATCAACATTTCAGTCGGTCAGGATCGGTGGAGGTAGCAGGGGTAACGCCTACCAGCTTGAGGACCACGGTAGCCTGATTGGCCCTTGTCCAGCCTGTCAGCGGTTCTTGCCCCTCATAGGTGGAAGAGGGTAGGCAATGTCACTTCCGCCGGAGCTGCGGGCAGCGCTACAGAACTTGCGCAGGATTCGTTCAGAAAGGCCGGTTGGCGATTGTGATCCAGAATCGTATGCTGTCTGGCGAGACCGGATTGCGGATGCCCTGGAATCGCTGTCCGCTGTCCTGTTGTATGACGAAGATCGTCGCAAAGCCGTTGCTGAATCGGTGGCGGCGCGCAATGAGGCGGCGAATATTCGAGCCGAACTGAATAAGCCAACCTGACTTGTGGGTGATTTGTTGTGAGCCGGCGTTCTGGCCCACAAGTGCGAGCCGGAGCGATTACGTATGGTAGTGACCGACTATCACGGGATGCTGCCGGGCGCTCGGGTTGCCGTCACGGTTGCCGTCACGGTTGCCGTCACGAGCTTGGGCAGTATGTGCAAGTATCGATGTCCTTGGTGGCACGGATTGTCGCCGGCACGCCTTCCGGTGGCGTGCCGCGTAGCGGTGCGGCGTCGATCGCCGGAGGGGCGTCGTTGGCTGCCTGGTTCGGCGATCGTTGCGGCCTTGTTCTGGCGGATCAGCCACTGCTTCTGGTCGTTGGTTCGGGTTGGTGGGCGTGCGCGCGGGGCCGGAACGGCTATAGCGCGTGCGCGCGGCCCGGCGTAAGCCGGGCCGTCTTGATCCTGTAGAGCAGTTTTGAGCCAGTCGGATCTTGGTCGAGGGCCTTGTTCCGGCTGGCTTACTGCTTCGGTGCGCGGTTGCGGCTGCTGCGGGGACGCTTGGCGGGTGGCGGGGCCTCCTCCTCGTCGTCGCTGACCCGCTGGAGGTGGGGACGTCTCCCCAGGTTGCCGTCACCGTCGCCGTCAACACCGATAAGTTTCGATGCGGCGAGTTGGTGCCACACGCGAAAGGCCAGGTGAAACGCCATGAACATGTAAGTCACACTGCGTGACGGGGTGAAAATCCCACACGTACTATGTGATCGCCGGCACAACACCGGTATTGGTACACAACTGCGACTTCGCTCCGGGTGTGGCCGACATGAAGTACGACAAGCATGCACTGGGCCTCGATGATGCAGGAAATGCCACACGCAAGGCCGATATGCCCGAGTACGACTATGACGGCGGATTTGAGCAGTATGTAGACGATGCGAAGGCGCTTATGTGCGGCAGTACCTGCCCGGCTGGCGCTAGGGAAACCGTGCGGAACCTGGATGGGGCCACCACAGTTATTCGGATGGACGCAACAGGAAAGATTGGAATGCGCGTCGGCGACAGGATCACGAGCTACTTTAGGCCTGACAATCCGTTGAAGTACTTTGAGGAGCAGGCTAACCGATGAGTCTTCATGATCCTGATTTCGTAGCGGCATTCTCCCAGTTCATGCAACGTGGAGGGCGATGGCGAAACTATGAACCCGTAGAGTTGATCTCGCAGTGGTCGAATCTAGTATCGCGCTGCGTGGCTGGGTTCCTGGGCGACGTTGAGGACTACTTTAATGACTTGACGGCGCGCAGTGATCTTGAAGATGCGATGCAGGCTCAAGAGCTATCGCGATTCCCCCAGATGGCACAGTTACGCGAGGCCGTCTTGGAGTCTGATGCTAGGTTTCGGGAGATTATTGCCCCAGACGTGTTCCCGAAATTTCCCATGAGTCAATGGTGGAATCGTGGCGTAGTTCGTTACGCGGGGCGCCGTTTGGTTGAGGAACTGCGAGAGGACTATGGCGTCAGGATCGAGCCGATGGTTCGTGGCAGCGACTGAGAGTTCTGCGCGATGCCTGTCGTGCATGGTCGTGCGTCGGCGAGTGCTGCGATGTGCTCCGGTTGCTGTCACGGCTGATGTCAGCTGATCATATAGATCTGCGATCATCGATTTGAGCTCCGTAGCTCGCGTCGATGACGGGTCGGCACTGATGGGCGTGCGCGCGGGGCCGTAGGCCTTGAGCGCGTGCGCGCGGCCCGGCTTCGGCCGGGCCGCTTCTTGATCCTGTATAGGCAGAGTCAATCGGTCATGGCGACACTGTTTTGGGTTGGCCGAAAGGGACGTGGGTGGTCCGACGGTGACTGGATAGGTTCCTGATCCCGGTGGTGCTGTCTGCTGTGGAGGCTGGTAGGTTGACCAGCCATGCCCGCCGATCCGCCGCCGTCGTATGACGAGTTGTTGGCGTTGAACGCCGGGCTGGCCGCGCGGCTGGAGCAGGCGCTGACGCGGATCGCTGAGCTTGAGGCCCGGTTGAAGCAGCCGTCGAGCAACTCGTCGAAACCGCCGTCGAGTGACGGGCTGGCCAAGCCGGCGCCGAAGTCGCTGCGGGGCCGTTCGGGTCGCCGGCCGGGCCGCCCGGCCGGGGGCGAGGGCACCACCCTGTCCCAGGTGGCGGATCCGGACCTGATCGTCCGGCACGTGCCGGACATCTGTGGCGGCTGCGGTGACGGCCTGACCGACCCGGCCGAGGTGACGGTCACCCGCCGGCAGGTGTTCGACATCCCCCAGCCCCGGGTCGTGGTGACCGAGCACCAGATCGTCACCGTCGCCTGCCCGTGCGGGCACCACACCACCGCCGCGACACCCGTCGGGGCCACCGCGCCCGCCGTCTACGGACCACGGATCGCCGCGATCGGCGTCTACCTGCTCCACGGACAGTTCCTGTCCATCGGCCGCACCGCCGACGCGATCCGTGACCTGTTCGGCCTGCCCGTCGCGGCGGCCACGGTCACCGCCTGGGTCACCCGCACCGCCCTCGGCGTCATCGACACGGTGCTCCCCGTCATCCGCGACCGCATCAAGAACGCGCCGGTCGCGCACTTCGACGAGACCGGCATCCGCGTCGACGGCCGCCTCGCCTGGCTGCACTCCGCCTCCACACCCACCGACGTGCTCCTCACCGTGCACCGCCGACGCGGCACCGCCGGAATGGACGACGCCGGCGTGCTGCCCGCCTTCACCGGCGTCGCCGTGCACGACGCGTGGGCCCCGTACGACACCTACACCGACGCGGTCCACGCCCTGTGCAACGCCCACGTGCTGCGCGAACTGGTCTACGTGGTCGACACCGCCACCGGGCAGGTCGCCGACCTCGCCGGCCAGGCCGCCGCAGCCCTGCGGCAACTGAACCGCCTGACGGTCACGGCCCGCGCCGACGGCTGCGAACCCGACCCGGCCGACCTCGCCGAACAGACCCACCTGCTGCGCTCGGCCGTCGTACTCGGCGCCGAAGCCACCGCCACCCGCACCGACAAGCTGCACCGCAAGTACCACGCCCTGTTCGTGCGGCTACGGGACCGACGCGCCGACTACCTCCGCTTCGTCACCGACCCGGCCGTGCCGTTCGACAACAACCCGGCCGAGCGGACCATCCGCATGCCGAAACTCCGGATCAAAGTCTCGGGCAGCATGCGCACCATGACCGGAGCTGAACACTTCGCCGCGATCCGCAGCTACACCGCCACCGCCAGCCGACACGGCATCAACATGCTCGACGCACTCACCCGAGCCGCCGCCGGCCGCCCCTGGATTCCCACAACCGCCTGACCCACCTCGCACGCTTGCGGTATTCCAAGGTCCCACGCACCTATCCAGTCACGTCCGACGTAGCTGTCACGCCGCTGTGGAGAAATGCTACTCGAAGTGACTGCGGCCATCTATTGACGGTGATGCGATCGTTCCGTACGGTAGCGATCCACTCGACTCCGGAGTCTGGCACGGGGGAGTAGCAGATGACGGTGGATGGTCGTGGGTCCGCGCGCGGGCTGCAACGGCTTGCGGTGCTGCTCGCGATGGTGCTCGGCGGGCACGCCGTTGCCGCCGCTCCGGCGGTGGCCGGCCCGACCGGGCACGACACTGCGACGTCGAGCGGCGTCGTCGCGCCGATCGCGCCGGACATCGACTCGCCGGAGTACCTACCGATCGACGCCGACGAGCACACCAGCGCCTGCGCCCAGGACTTCGAGCATCGCGGGGCGATCGGCGTCTACGGCACCTTCACGTTCCACTCGCCGTCCCCTCAGGTCGTCGAGTACCTGTACGGCTTCAACACCAACCCGTCGCCGGACAACGTGCTGGTGCCGGCGAGCCCCGGCACGTCTGTGTCGCTGCGCTGGATGCCGATGCGCGATGGTCCGAACCTCGTCACCGTGCAGGCGGTCGACGCCGACGGATGGCGTTCACCGATCGCCAGCTGCGTGTTCGTCCTACCGACTCGGCTCGCCGCCGGCGAGTGGCCGCTCGACGACCCGGCCGGTGCCACGTCGGCGGCGGACGCGCGCGGCAACCACCCGGCGGCTGCCGGCAGCGGCGTCACGTTCGGCGTACCCGGGTCGGAGTGCGCCGACCTGGGCGCACAGTGCCAACTCGGCCGGGCGGCCCGACTCACCGGCGATGCGGCCACCAGCTACCTGGCGACCAGCAGTTCCGCGCTGATCGACACGTCGACCGGGTTCGGTGCCAGCGTCTGGGTGCGGCTGACCGACGACTCGGTCGACCGGGTCGCGGTCAGCCAGGACGGCACCGACGCGCCCGGTTTCACCCTCGGCTTCGATGCCGACAGTGGCCGTTGGGCGTTCGAGATCGCCGCATCGGACTCGCCCGCACCGGCGGTGTGGTCGGTGACCAGCACCGCGCCGGTGGTGCTCGGCGAGTGGACCCACCTGGCTGCCGCGTACGACGCGGAGTTGACGACGATGACGTTGTACGTCCACGGTGACGAACAGCCGGTGACTCAGCGTCAGTCGGTGTGGGCGTCGCAGGGCGCGGTGCAGATCGGCCGAGCCTCGACCGGCACCGGTTACACCGCCGGCTGGGCCGGGGATCTCGCCGACGTCGCGGTCTTCGACCGCGTACTGGTGTGGCACGAGGTGCGGGAGCTGTCGGCCCGGCCGCCGACGGCGCTCGGCTACTGGCCGTTG
Source organism: Micromonospora sp. LOL_023 (assembly GCF_048060115.1). Taxonomy (NCBI): domain Bacteria; kingdom Bacillati; phylum Actinomycetota; class Actinomycetes; order Micromonosporales; family Micromonosporaceae; genus Micromonospora; species Micromonospora sp. LOL_023. Next base: position 138,367 of record NZ_JBHMIM010000005.1, on the reverse strand, counting down.
GACGAGGCCGCCAACGGTGTCAGCCCGGAGTACGGCGGCGGTGCGGACCTGCGGTTGCACGGCGATTCGCACCTTTACACCCCTGATATGGATGAGGATCCGTTCGTCGAAACCCCATTGGTCGGCGCGGGTCATCTGGTGCTTGACGGGCTCGACGACTGGGCTCAGACCGACGGGCCGATCGCGGTGACCGACCGCAGCTTCACCGTCGGCGTACGGGTGCGGCTGACCGGTCCGGGCTGCGGTGACACCGACCAGGCGGTGCTGTCCCAGGCTGGTGTCACCGCCAGTGGCTTCGTCATCCGCTGCAGTGCCGCGACGAATCGCTGGGAGCTGGTCCTGCCGCACCAGGACACCACCGACCCGGCGGCGACTGTCGTGCACGACCACCGGACGTATCCGGCAGCAGACTACTTCGGGCAGCACCTGGCGGTGGTCTACGACTCGGTGCGCCACGAGGTACGGCTCTACGTCGATGGCAGGCTCTCCGCGACCGGCACGGCCGCGTACACGGCCGGTTGGCGGGCGGGCGGCGGCCTGCAGGTCGGCCGGGCGTTGCACAACGGAAGCTTCGGCCAGTACCTCACCGGCGTCGTCGACGAGGTCCGGGTGTACACGGGAGCCGCCGACGAGATGATGATCGCCGAGATGGCAGGGATGGCGGGTGGCCCGATCGGGTGACCGTTCGCTGGGCGCGGCCTGCGTACCGGGACAGGGCGCGGGCCGGGCTCAGCGCAGGCAGGAGTCGTCGGGGTCGATGGTGGTGGTGATGCGGCGGCCGATGTCGCGTAGCTGCCGGCACTGGCCCTTGGTCATCGGGTCGAAGACGAGCCGGCGCACCTCGGCGACGTGTCCGGGTGCTGTGGCGATCAGCTTTTCCCACCCGGCGTCGGTCAGCGTGGCGAGGGTGTAGCGGCCGTCGGTCGGGTCGGGCGCGCGGCTGACCCAGCCGCGCTTCTCCAGCCGGGTGACAACTTGGGACAGCCGTGACAGTGACCCGTCGGCGATCATGGCGAGGCGGCTCATCCGCATGGTGCGCTGGGGTGTCTCCGACAGTGCGGCCATCACCTGGTACTCGAAGTGGCTGATCCCGGCGTCGCGCTGCAGCTGCCGGTCGAGCGCCGCCGGCAGCCTGGTCAGCACGCTGACAAGGGAGAACCAGGTCTCCAGCTCGTTCTTGTCAAGCCAGTGTGGCTGTTCAGGCGGGGTGGCCATGGGGGCAAGTGTAGCTTCAACCGTCAAGTGATCACGAGGGCCGCGTCACTTGACGGTTGAAGTGATCTGGGGCTAGTGTTCGCTTCAACCTTAAAGTGCATCGAAGCTGGAGACGGATATGAACATCGTTCTTTGGGTGCTTGCTGGCCTGCTCGCCGTGACCTTCCTCGCCGCCGGGCTGATGAAGGTGAGCCAGCCGAGAGAGAAACTCGTCGAGAAGGGCATGGGTTTTGCGGCCGACCTCCCGATGGGTCTGGTGCGGACCATCGGCGTGCTGGAGATCCTCGCCGCGATCGGCCTGATCCTGCCGGCGGTCACCGGCATCGCCCCGGTCTTCGTACCGTTGGCCGCCCTCGGCCTGGTCCTGATGATGATCGGTGCCGCGATCGTGCACTTTCGGCGCACGGAGTATCAGAGCATCGTTCCCAACGTGGTTCTCCTGGTGCTGGCAGCTGTCGTCGCCTGGGGCCGCTTCGGCCCGTACGCCTTCTGATCTTCCATCCATCGGGTTACGACCGAGAGATCCGTCCGCCCCGCTCACCGAGGTCGATCAGGCCACTGTGTACGGCGGTGGCGCCCACGGCTACACCGACTACCCGACCCTGGACGAAACCGCGCGAGCCTGACGACGAGCCGGCCCTGAGCCTCAGCTCGCCGGGACGATGGTGACCCGGGCGGTGGCCGGCATGCAGGAGCCGGAGTCGGTGGTCGCGGTGATTCGGGCAACGGTTCCGGCGTTGCCGGGAGCGGCGGTGATGGTGATCCGGCGCTCCCAGCTGCCGGGCGGCAACACGAGCGGGGTGACGCTGATCCCGGCGTCGGCGGTGACTGTCAGGCCCAGCCCTGGTGTGGCTGAGCAGGCCCGCAACGTGAAGTACATGGTGGCCGAGCCGCCGGCTGGCACCTGCACCGACGACGGGCAGGCGATCACCATCAACGCCGGTGGCGGTGTCACCTGCGTGAACCCGACCGGTGCCGAGTCGGCGGTCGCTGCCGGCGCGACGGTGACGACCCGGGCGAACGCGGTGTGCTGCGGGGATCCGCGCAGCGCCGGGTGGTCGGGTGGCACGTCGATGCCGTACGGGGCGCTCGTGTCGCTGCCGACCAGTTGGTTGTTGAGGTGGAACTCGACCCGGTCGATCGTTCCGACCCTGGTGCTGGCGTCGGCGGTCAGCCGAAGTGTGCAGACCGACATGAGTTGGCTGCCGTCGGTCGGGCTGGTCAGGGCAACTGTCGGCTGCGGGTCAGGCCCGGGATCTGTCCCGTCGCATGGTTGATCGTTGATGGTGCAGTCCGGATCCTGCCGGCTGCCGGCCCAGGTGCCGATGTAGCCGATCTCGACTGACCGGCCGGCGGCGATGGTGCCGTTCCACACTGCTGGGGTAGCGGTGAGGATCTTGCCGTCGACGGTCCAGATGGCGTTCCAGCCCTGTCGGAAGGTCTGGCCGGGTGGCAGGACGAACATTAGCTTCCAGCCGGTGACGGCGGTGGTGCAGTTGTTGGTGATGGCGATGTCGCGGAAGAGGCCGCCGCTGTCCGGGCCGTCCTGCCAAAAGTTGCTCTGCAACTTGACGGTCAGACATTGCGCGCTGGTGGCATCAGCGTGGACGGCCGCGGCGTCGGCCGGTGTGGCGGCGTTGGCCGGCCCGCTGGCGAACGTCGCGCCGCTGACGGCGAGAAACATCGCGGCGGCGGCGCCGACGACCGTCCGCCACCAGGCGCGACGTGGGCCGCGGCGAACATCGGCGGTACGGTGTGAAGACGGTCCGGGCGGCAGCGACATCAGTCGCTCTCCTTCGTTCGACGATCCCGTGCCGGTCCTGGTTGCCGCAGGTTCGGCACGACAGACGGAACCCTCGGGGGTGGCCACCGGCCCCGGCGCACCACCTCGGGCAATCACCATCGTTTCATCAGCAAACATCGATGTAAACGGGTCGCTGCGATGCACTGCCGATCCGTCCCGGGCGAGCTGCCCTCAGTTGTACATGTACAGGTACCAGTAGCCCTGCGGCTCGCCGGTGCGCCACTCGTAGCGGCAGCTGTAGTAGCGCCACACGCCGGCGGCGGTGAGGCTCTCGCCGAAGTGCCGACAGGCATCCAGGGTGTAGTAGGCGCCGAACTGGTAGTTGTCGGGCGCGGCGTACGACGCCGAGTCTGTGGTGGGTGCGCGCCGACTCGTTGCGCCTCGTCAGGACGGATCGACGAAGGGGTCGCGGCCGAGGGCTCTGGTGAACACCTGCCGCAGATCGATGCCGGCACTGCTGGTTCCCTGACGCTCCTGCGCCTCGGCGGCGTTGAACAACTCTTCGGCCACGCGCCGAGCCTCTGCCGCGTCGCCGACGAACGGCACTGCTTGTCCGTCGGGAAGGTTTAGGACCATTGATACCAGGCCGGACTCGGGGTTGGGCGTGACAGCCAGACTGCCCAGGCCCAGATCATTACGGGCCGTAGCCGCTTTCATCACGAGGCGATTGGGGTTGCCCTTGACCGGAGTGAACCCATAGTGCTGGTAGAACCGGGCGGCACGACGATCAAGCGCATCCACGACGATGAGCCGCCCGCCAGCCCCCTCGGATGCGATCACCAATCGAGTCAAGGCGTCGAGGAGCAGCTCGCCGCCGAGTCCTTGGCCGTGTAGTTGGCGGTGCATGGCGAGCTTCGCCAGCAGGTAGCCGGGTACATCGCTGCTGCCGTCGGCCTGCTTGTGACTCAACTCCGCTCGGACGACCTTCGTCGGCGTCGTAGCGAAGTAGGCCATGACCTTGTCCGAGCGCGGGGCAGTCCAGACGTGCGTTGCTGCGCTCCTGCTGCGCTGCGCAGCCAACGCGTGTCCGATCAGCCACTGATTGAGCGAATCGACACCGCAGTCGAAGCTACTTGTGTCGTGGTCGGGTGTGAGCCGAGTCGACTCCCAGGTCATCGCTGCGTGAACCGCCTGGGGCGCTTGGCAAGCTCGGCGAGACGAGTCGGAGCGTCCGGCTTGTCGAGGGCGGCCATCATCTCGTCGAACTGCTCCGCTGGCATCATCGTGCTGTCGCTGCGGGCAAGTACGCGGTTGGCCTCGTGCCGTGCGGCTTCAAGCACGAAGGACGTCACGGACACGTGTCGGCTCTTGGCGGCCTCAGTGATCAGCGCACTTGTGTCCGGATCTGTCCGCATTTCGATTCGTTCGGTCTTGGAAGCCATCTCGCCTCACCTCGCGCTTCAGCGTACGGCAGATGTACGGCAACCGCCACCAGATTGTGTACTCGTCAGAGGCGGCGGCCTGGTGGGTCACCGACCGCTCCCCAGCTGGCGTCGAATGGATGAGGTTCCACTCGTGGATGCTGCCCGACGCTGACCGGCGTTCCACGGCTGGGGAGCTACTGAGGGTAAGACCGTTGGGGCCTGGCTGCCTGGTGCTGGATCAGCTTCGGCTCTCGTGGGCTCTTTCGGTGGCGAGTTGGGCGTCGAGGCCGTGCTCCTCGGCGAACTCGACAGCCTTGGCAAGGACCGCCTCCAACTCATCCGTGCCGATCTTGTCCGGATCGAGGATGTAGTTGATGACCTCCAGTACGACCTCTGCCCTCACCTCCTGCGGGATCTCCTCCCGAGGCTTCGCGTCCATCACGGTGGTGATCAGCCCCTCCGTCGCGCGGGCGTCGACCGTCGTGCCCGAAGGAAGGGCGGCGCGAAGCTCCGCGACGAAGCGGATGATCTCGCCCCGGCTGGGAACCTCCGGGAACTGTCGTTGGACAGCGAGGATGAACAGCCCGGTGATCAGCGCGGCCATCCCGACCTGATCCTCGGCCGGAACGTCCTCCGAGGCGGGCACATCCTCGTCGTCGCCGGTGAGTACCGCTCTCGCCAGGACAACCGCCCCCGGACTAATCTTCTTCACTCCACTCCTCCGCGAGTTGGTCGACCTCGACGAGAAAGCGATCCAGTTCTTCTTCGGACGCATCACCGAGTAGGTGCCAAAGCACGACTAGCTCGGTCTCCAGCAAAGCGCCCTGCTCGGCATCCTCAACTTCGCCTGTCTCTCCGGTGAGCGCCGAGACGAGCATCTTTTCGGCTAGCTCAGGGTCGAGGTCGAGCTTGGTGCTCGCGAGCTTGCTGCGAATCTCGGCGACAAGTTGAATGACCTCGCCCTTGGTTGTCCGGTTTCCGAGTCTTTCGCGGGCGGCGAGGAAGAATCCAGCACCGAGCACCAGGCCGAGCTCCTGCCACCCGGCTGTGTCAAGCTGCTGGCAGCGCTCCCGGTAGATATCTGGGTCACCATGGGCTAGCTCGCGGAGCAGTTCCAGGTATGGCGTCCGGTCAGTCGTCAAGCTTCCGCCTCCGAGACTTCCTGTCGTCGAACTTCTTGAGAATGAGGGCAATTGCCGCTGCAACAACGATGGCGGCGGACTCGGCAGAGTCAGCGGCACCTGCGGTTGGGCTGGTAGGAGCTGGTGCAGTCGGATGCTGGACCGTCGACGTTGTACCCCCAGGTCCAAGCTCGGCCAACCCATCAGTGATCTTTCCGGTTACGTCACCAGCGGTCTCGGCCTCTTCAACGCTCTTCTTGGCGATTCGTCGGTGCCAGCTCTTGGGGCCTGGGCGCGGGTGGCTCCGGCGGCGGCCTGGTCCAACCGCTCGACGGCGGTGCGGAGCTGGGCGACCACGTCAGCCAGGGTCATCCGAGCGCCTTCCGGTACGCCCGGGCGTGTTTCACGCAGTTGTCGATCCGCCGGAGCACCAACTCGACCTCGTCGATCGCTGCCGTGAAGTGCTTCCGGCCTTCCTTGACGCAGTCCTGCTCGCTGTCGTGGACGGTCCGTAGCGCGAGGTCGCCGGCCTCGGCTGCCACGGTGTGCAGCTGCTCGATGAGCTTCTTGGCTTCGGCCGCGGCTCCGATGGCCTGCCCGATGCGCACCTTGACATCGTCGACCGACATGTAGCCATCCGTCCGGGCAGGGGAGCGGCGCCACCATGCGGTGTCGCGCTTCTGGTGACGTGAAGGCTACCGGTTGCTATCGACCGGAGTGACCCCGGCGATGGGCACTGTGGAGTGCGCGTGTGGTGTTATGCGGAGGACCTGTCGGCGATGTAGGTGCCGCGTCCCTGCTGGCCGATGATCAGGTTGCGGTCGTGGAGCAGGGACAGTGCGCGATAGACCGTGCCGGTGCTGACGTCGTACTCGTCGGCAAGTTTGCTGGTCGACGGCAGCTTGTCGCCGGGTGCCAGCTCGCCACTTTCGATCTTGGCAACGATGTCGTCGACGATCTGTCGGAATGACGGTTTTGCAGTTGGCATGGGGTGTCTCCAGTTGGTTCGGCACCCCCGATCCTGCCGTAGGTGGACGACTTACTGCAATAACTAGGCCAGGTTGACCATGGTGAGGCAGGGGTAGACATGCTGTAGTAAGTGCAGTAACTTGACTCGTGGTTGTCTCCGGTTGGTTCGGCAAAACGGATCGGGTGACGGCTGAGCAGGTGGTATCGCTCGCCGGGTGGCCGGCAGACGTGGACATGGGAGGGGGTGTGGCTTGTGTGTTGGCTGCCCGGCGGGGGATCGGCGAGCAGGGCACCATGATCGGATGCCAGCCCCGAACGGCTACGGCTTGCGCATCCACGTCGCTGGGTCGGTGGCGAAGATGCCCTTGCCCTGGCGGCGGTAGATGACCTCGAGTGCTTCGAGCCGCACGTTCACCAGCTGCATTGTGGACGGGCTGACCGTGTACATCTTGCAGAACTGGGCGATCGACGGCAGCTTGCTGCCGGGTGCGTACTTACCTGTGCGGATGTCGGCCATGATCTCGTCGGCGATCCGCAGGTAGTCGGGCTGGGCAGGCATGACGCTCCTGCTTGTCGGGGCTCCTCGCGTGGCACTCCAATTTGATCACAAGGAACTTGGTCCAGCAAAGAAACTTGAGTTACTCGTCTTCCTCATATAAGTTGCTGGCACGGGTGCTCCTCGCGTGGCAACGAGGTGGTGCTCGTGCCCCTGGTCGGGGCGGGTGGTGGCGCGCGCGGCCGTCCCGCCCCGACCCCCCAACCCACCACACCCACACCAGGACGGCTCCGGGTGCGTACTCGCCGAATGAGGCTGCGCATCCGGGGCAGGGGCGACCCGTCCGTGACGACACTGCTCCCGCTCGGCCGTTCTCCGGCGGGCGGGTCGCCCCATCCACCACACGGACAGTGCCGCGACATCGACCACGCCGGCCGACCCAACCCGGCGTACCCCCGAATTGGAAGAGGTGAACCCCCACCATGCGCAACCTTCTCCACCGGATCTTCAACCGACCCAGCCGCCGCCTCGCGAACGTCGCGCCGCCCCGAGTGCCCGGAACCCGGCGGCCCCGCAACGCTGGCGTGTTCCGCCGGCCGCCGCTGCGGCCCGGCATCACCGCAGGCCAGGTCCGCGACCGCCGGTTCCGCGAGGTGCGGCGCGGGCTCGACCCCGACGAGGTGTACGCGTTCCTGCACTGGATCGCCGAGGACCTCACCACGTTGCGCGACGACGTACGGCGCACTAGCGACGAGAACATCCGGATCAAGCAGGCGCTGCGTGAATGGCAGTCCGGCCAGGCGTCCCGGATGTACGCGTGACCAGCGAGCTGACCGGTGAGCCGGACACTTCGCCGCGTACCCAGTTGGTGTTGACCGTCGCGAACCTGGACACCGGCGCGGTCGCCTCCGCCGACGTGCGCCCCGGTGACATCGCACCGGAGCCGGCACCGTACGGCGGTTGGCGGATCGGGCTGCGGCCGCTGCGCGACGAGCTGGCCGCCCAGGTCAAGGCCGACCGGTCGACGCTGCATGACCTGCGGTTCCCCGACGGGGAGCCGGACTCGGACCGGGGTCTGTGGCTGACGATGCCGCCGAACTGGCATCCCGGACTGCCGGCGGCCGACCGGGCCGCCGGCGTGGCGGCGGCGCACACCACCGGGGTGACGTACTCGGCCTGGCTGATCCACCTTGGTCGCACCGTGGCGGTGCCGCCGGCCAGCGCCGACGACCTGCTGAGCCGGCTGTGCGGGCTGGCCGACCTGCTCTGTCTGGACCTGGTCGTCGAGGCCCGCTGGGGGGTGTTCCCGGCCGGCCTCAACTGGGACATCCGGTTCGAGACGCCCGGCGCGGCCGTCCCCCGTGGCCAGCACGGGTACGCGGACAGCCTGCCCGCCGCCTGCCGGCGCACCTCCATCATGGATGCTTTCGACGGGTTGGGTGAGCGGTCGTTGACGGCACCGGCGTACTTTCTGCGGCCGGGCCAGCGCTCGACGCTGCCGCCCGAAGAAGTCGACGCCGACCAGTTGGAACGGCGGATCATCCGGGACTGCGGCGTCGAGCCGCCGGTTTCCGGCGGCCCGGCTCGCGGCCCTCAGGTGGAGGCGACCGCCGGCGCGCAGGCGATCTGGCGGGACCGCCGCTGGCGGCACACGTCGCTACGGCGGATTATCGGCCCCCGGCCGGCGATCCCGGAACGGGCACCGCTGCTGCGCCGGGCCTGGCAGCCGTCGCTGCCGGCGTGGCTGGGGGAGCCGATCCCGAGCGTCGCCTGCCCGGACTGCCACGGGACCGGCTGGCGGCACCCGGTGCTGACCTGTCGGCGGTGCGGCGGCCACGGCCGGCGGTTCTTCGGCGCGGTCGTCACGGTCACCGACCTGCGCGAGCGGGTGACGCACGTCGAGTGGCGGCCGTCCCGTAGCAGTAGCGGCGATGGCGGTGCGGCCGGTGGCAACGGGCAGGCCGGTGCGGCAGGCGGCGGCGAGCTGGCCGGTGCGGTGGTGGCCAGGTGGCAGGACCAGCGGCTGCCGGAGCGGTTCCGGGTCGCCCGGTTGGCGGGCATGTTCGGTGTGCGGCCAGTGGACCTGCTCGACCTCACCGAGGAACAAGTGGTGTCGCTGAGCCTGCGCGACGGCATCGCCATGACGGCCGGCGACAACTCGGACCCGATCCGGCGGTACGTGACAGGTGCCGCCGCCGGTCGGCCTGGTGCCCGGCTGCTGGTACACGCCACCGACTGGGCCGAGCTGCCGACCTTCGACAGCTTCGCCGCGCTGGTGGTCGGGCTCGGGTTGGCGTTGCGGGTCACCGCCCGCGACCTGCCGCGCCGGGTCGACCAGCCGACGGTGACGTACGGCCTGCTGTGGAGCGTCGAGGCGGTGCCACCGACCACTGCGGTCGACGAGTCGGTGCCGGTGGACGAGCCGCTGGGCAGAAGTGTGCAGCAGGCGGTTGCTGACTGTCTGCGCTACCTGGAGTTGCCGGTGGTCGAGTCGGTGCCGGCCGATCCGGCGCAGCCGGTCCCGGTGCCGCAGCAACTTGTGCCGCCGACTGTGCCGGACATCGTCGGCCGGCTCACCGAACTGGCCGCCATCCACATCGGCCAGGTGGTCGCTGCCCACCTCGACCACGCCGGCTGCCGTTTCTGGCTCAGCCCCAGCTGACCGTGGCCCTGCTGCCATCGTCACTGTCCGCACTTGCATTTCAGCTCACACGACGTGCGGTACGGCGAGTCGTACCAGCATGTCCCCTTCCTGCCGGATCCGTTGCCGACCCGGCTCGACCTGGCGCAGCAGACCGTGCTGGCGGTCACTGCGGCGACCGCGGCCGTCGCGCGGCTCGACCAGGCTGCGGTCGGGCTACCCAACCCGATGCTGCTCGCCCGCCCCGCCATCCGCCGGCAGGCGGTCAGCACCTCGGCGATCGAGGGCACCTACACCACCCTCGACGAGGTGCTGGAGGCTGACCTGGTCGAAGCGCGGGAGGTGAGCCCGGCCGTCGCTGAGGTCGTCAACTATGTCCGGGCCGCCGAACTGGCATACGAGTGGATCAAGGACCGGCCGATCACCGTCGGCATGCTGCGACATCTCCAAAAGATCCTGGTCGCGGGTACGCCGGGGGATACCATCAATGCCGGAGACATCCGGGCCATCCAGGTCTTCATCGGGCTGAGTAGCGGGCGGGTCGCCGACGCCCGCTTCGTCTCACCGCCGCCGGGCGACCAGCTACGGGCCGGTATCGAGGCATGGCAGGACTGGATCAACACCACCGGTGACTTTCCACTGATCGTCAAGATGGCCCTCGGCCACTACCAGTTCGAGACGCTGCACCCGTTCAACGACGGCAACGGCCGACTGGGTCGGCTGATCTGCGTACTCCAGTTGGCTGCGCGCGGCGAGCTGCGCGTCCCGGTCCTGAATCTCTCGCCGTGGTTGGAGACGCGTCGGCGTGAATATCAGGACCACCTTCTCCAGCTCAGCATGACCGGCGACTTCGATCCGTGGATCCAGTTCTTCGCCGAAGCGGTACGGGCACAGGCGGTCGACGCGGCCGAGCGGATCGAGTCCCTGCTCAGCTGGCGGGAGTCCGCGATCGGTCGACTCAGGCAGGCGAGCGTCCGCGGCGTCGCGGTGCGGATCGTCGAGGACCTGATCGGCTACCCGATGATCACGCCGACCTCCGCCGCCAGGATGTATGGACTGTCCTACCCGGCGGTCAACGCCGCAATCCGGCGACTGGCCGAACTGGACATCCTGCACGAGCTGACGGGTCGCCGCTATGCCCGCGTCTTCGTCGCGCGCGAGGTGCTGCGTATCATCAGTCTTCGATAGCTGAGCCGGCGGTCGTCACGGTGAGTGGTTTAGTGGCGCGCGCCACATTTTCTGCCGAAAAGCTGACCGGGGGAGCGCTCCCACAGTGCCTGGTAAAACGGTTTAGCCTGTTCGTGGGCGGGGTGTCCTGACCGGACCGCATCGATACTCTGGGGCTGGTGTTGACTGCGGGCGCAGCGGTATCGTGCCACCCGCATCGGCGTTGGCCAGCTGTGTATGCCCGCTGGTCTACTCAGGCCGCCATTGATTGGACACAAGTTGGCACGGACACAGGCCGACGGCCAAAAGCCGAAGAAGTCGGGGCGCGGAAACGATCGGCAGCAGTCGATCAAACGTAGGGTCATCCGGCTGGTGCTCGTCCCCGGTGTCGCGGCACTGGCACTCTGGCTCGCCGCCTCCGGCTACCTCGTCTTCCAAGGTTTCTACAACCGACAGGTCGCCGTCGGCGTCCGTGACGTGTCGATTCCGGCGGTGCCGGCGCTTGCCTCCATCCAGGAGGAACGCCGGCTCGGAATTGCCTACCTGGCGCAACCGACGAACGATCTTCAGCAGCTGCTCGACCAGCGCCGGGAGACCGACGAGCAGCTGGCAGAGCTGCGGTCAGTCGCCGACGGAGCCCTTGCCGGCGCACCCGAGTCGATCACCAGCCAGTGGGTGACTCTCACCGGCTACCTGGACCAGCTGCCAAGCATCCGGACCACTATCGACTCCCGCTCGGCCACCGGCCGTGAGGCGTACGAGTTCTACAACCAGCTGCTCGACGCCGCGACCACCATGTTCGACATCCAGGCCCGCATCGTGCCCGACCCGACCGCAGCGCAGGGCGGTATCGCCGCGACCGAGGCGTTCCGGATCAGTGACCTGATGTCGCGGGCCGGCTCCCTCGGTGACGAGGCATTCGGTGCCAGGTCGTTCGACGCTCAGCAGCACCTGGCCTTCATCGAACTGGTCGGCGCGTACCGGTCCGCGCTGGACAACGTCGCCCCACACCTGCACCCCGTCGCCCAGCAGCGGTTGGACGAGATCACTGCGAGTCAGGCCTGGCAAGGTCTGACCGCCGCCGAGAACGCGTTGATCACCGCCGGCCCGTGGGGCAACTCGGTGCCCGGCGGACTCGGCCTGGACCGGGCCCGGTGGGAGGCGCTGACCCAGCAGATCTCCGCCGACCTGGTCGACCTGGTCATCGTCCAGGCGGACTCGGTCTCCGCGCAGACGCTGCGTACCGGTAACAACCAGCTGCTGCTCGCGTTGCTCGGCAGTCTGCTCGCGCTGGCCGTCGCGGTCGCCGCGACCATGTGGGCGGTCCGGCAGTCCCAGGTCCTGGTCGACCAGGCGCTGTCGCTGCGGTTGGCGCAGCTGGGTGCGGACGCCTCGGCGATGGTCGACCAGCGGCTGCCGGCGGTCATGGAGCGCCTGCGGCGCCGGGAAAAGGTCGACCTGTCGACCGAGCTCGCCACGAAGGACTACGGCGCCGACGAGATCGGCCAGGTCGCGCAGGTGATCAACCGGTCGTTGCAGGCCGCTGCGGCCGCCGCCGTGAACGAGGCGCAGACCCGGACCTCCAGCATCACGATGTTGATGGGCGTCGCCCGGCGCCCGCAGCGGCCGCTGCAACGCGGCCTGCGGGTGATCGAGGACCTGCAGGTCCGGGTCGGCGACGAGAAGCTGCTCGGCGAGCTGTTCGACATCAACCACCAGCTGACCCAGACCCGCCGGTTCCTGGAGAACCTGGTCATCCTCGCCGGTGGGCAGATCGGCCGCCGGTTCAAGAACCCGGTGCCGGTGCGCCGGGTGCTGCTGGCCGCGTTCGCCGAATCGCAGCACTACCAGCGGATCACCCTGCGGAAGGCCGCCGATTTGGCGGTGCACGGGCACGCCGTCGCCGGCACCATCCACCTGTTGGCCGAATTGCTGGACAACGCGCTGGCCTTCTCACCGCCGGAAACGATGGTCTGGGTGACCTGCAACGAGGTCAAGCACGGCTTGGCGATCGAGATCGAAGACGCCGGCATGGGGATGCGGGGCGAGGCGCTGGATCGGGCCAACGATCTGCTCGCCACCGCGCCGACCCCGGACGTGATGGCGCTGCGCGACGGTGCCCAGGTCGGTCTGCACGTGGTCGCCGAGCTGGCCAAACGGGATGGTGTCCAGGTCAGCCTGCGGACCTCCGCGTACGGCGGTCTGCTGGCGATCGTGCTGTTGCCCGAGCGGCTGATCGCCGGCCGGACCAACGACTCGGGAGGTAAGGGCGAGGAGCAGGAGCGCCTGGTGCCGGCGATGGCCGGCGCGGTCGCCCGCCCGAACGCGTTGCGGCATCACCCCCGGCAGGGTGCCGGTCAGGGTGCTGCCACGGCGACCGCCACCGTGACCGGAGCCGCGACGATGGCGCCCGAGTCTGCGGAGACCGTTCCGATCGTCTCCGGGTCGGCCCAGCTCAACGGCGGCACGGTGTACGACCGACGGAGCTCCGGCGACCCGCTGGCGGACCCCCACCGTAGTGCGGAAACGCCCGACTACCGGCGCAACGGTGCAGCTCAGGTGCAGTGGCGGCTCGACGAGGAGTCGGCGTCGACCGAACCGGTCGCTGGCCCGGCCCCGGCTCAGGCCACGCCACCGCGAGCGGTCGCCGCGCCGGCCAGTGGCGGATCCGCCGCCCCGGCGGATGCCGCGCCCACCCGCCCGCCGCTGCCGCACCGACAGCCGCAGCAGCACATCGTCCCGGAACTGCGTGACGAGCTTGCGGCAGAGGACGAAACCGGCCCGGCGGCCGGTCCGATGCACTCCCCCGAGGAGGCCAGGAACCGATTCTCTCGGTACCAGCAGGCCTGGAACGCCGGCCAGACGGCAGCCACCGACGAACCGGCCACCAATGATGATCAAGGCAGGGACGCGTGACCAACTCTAAGCCGCACAATGACCTGACCTGGATGTTGGACGACCTCGTCGAGGTCCCCGACGTCGTGTACGCGGTTGTCCTTTCCACAGACGGACTGATCATCCAGAAGTCCACCACCCTGCCGCAGGACCAGGCGGAGCTGCTGGCTGCCGGTGCGTCGTCGCTGCACAGCGTCGCCGCCGGGGTGAGCCGCCGGTTCGACAGCGGCCCGGTGCACCAGGTGATCGTCGAGTACCGGGGACAGAGCCTGTTCATCGCCTCGGCCGGCCACAACGCCCGGCTCGCGGTGCTCTGCGAGCAGAGTGTCGACATGGGAACGGTCGCCTACGAGATGAGCCGGCTGGTGACCCGGATCGGTGAGTACCTCAGCACCGACCCGCGAAACGCCCCGCAGCCCATCAACGGCCACCCAGGGCCGGCGCGATGACATACGACGTGTGGGACGGTGACGACGAATCCGAGGCCGGACGGCTCGTCCCGTTGTACATCCTCGTCAACGGCCGGACGAGCCCACGCAACACCAACCTCGACCTCGCCACTCAGGTCGTGGCGCTGCCGGCGGACCTGAGCCGGCTGGAGCCGGAGTACCGGGAGATCGTCGAACGCTGCGCGACCTGGATGTCGATCGCCGAGATCGGCGCCTACCTGCACCACCCGCTCACCATCACCAAGGTGATGGTCGACGTGCTGCTCGAACAGGGTTACCTCGACGTCGGCACCCCGGCGCAACAGAAGATCGCCGACCGCGACCTGCTGGAGACCGTGCTCGCCGGCCTCCAGCGACTGTAGACGAAAAGGACTGATCAACGTGGATCGTAAATCGGTCAAAGTCGTCATTGCTGGCGGTTTCGGCACCGGCAAGACCACCCTCGTCGGCTCGGTCAGTGAGATTCCGCCGCTGACCACAGAAGAGGTGCTCACCCAGGTCAGCATCGGAGTCGACGACACCACCGGGGTGGAGGACAAGACCAGCACCACGGTCGCGCTCGACTTCGGCCGGATCACCATCGGTCCGGACGTGGTGCTCTACCTGTTCGGCACCCCCGGGCAGGACCGCTTCTGGTTCATCTGGGACGAGCTCGCCCAAGGTGCGATCGGCGCGGTGGTCCTGGTCGACACCCGCCGGCTCGACAGCAGCTTCGCCGCCGTCGACTACTTCGAACGGCGGGGCATCCCGTTCGTCGCCGCCGTGAACCGCTTCTTCGGTGAGTGTCCCTACACCGAGAACGAGATCCGCGCCGCGTTGGAGCTCGACCAGGCCGTACCGCTGCTCTGGACCGACGCCCGGGACCGGGCGTCGTGCAAGGAAACCCTGATCGAGCTGGTCAAGCATGCGATGACCCGGCTGCCGGTGCCCGGCTGAGCCCAGAAATGGCCGAGCCGGGCGCGCCTCGGCCAACGGCGGAGGATCGGGCTCAGCCGCTCAGCGGTGCCAGTCGCACCTTGAAGTGGCGCAGCAGCGGCGGTGCGGCGACGATACGATAGCCGTTCACCCGCTCCGGATCCTTGGCGATGTCGGCGAGCACGTCGGCGACGTACTCCAGATGTGTGTCGGTGTAGACCCGGCGCGGGATCGCCAGCCGGACCAGCTCGAACGGTGCCGGGGTGACCAGCCGGTGCGCCTCGTCCATTCCGCCGAGGTAGAGCGAGCCCAGCTCGGCGCAGCGGATGCCGCCGTCGAGGAACAGCTGGCACCCGAGCGCATGCCCGGGGAACTCGTGCGGTGCCAGGTGCGGGAGCAGCCGGCCCGCGTTGAGGTAGAGCGCGTGGATGCCGGCCGGTGCCACGGTGGCGACACCGGCGTCGTTGATCAGCCGGGCCAGCCGGGCGGTCGAGTCCGCCCGGGAGTGCAGGTACGTCGGTTCGAGGACCTCCCGTACGCCCTGGGCGAGCCGTTCCAGGTCGTGCCCGGCGAGCCCACCGTAGGTGGAGAAGCCCTCGGTCGCGATCAGGTTGGCCTCGCAGGCGGCGTAGCGGGCCTCGTCACGCAGCCCGACCACCCCGCCGATCGCCGTCAGGCCGTCCTTCTTGAGGCTGATCAGGCAGCCGTCGGCCAGGTCGAACGCAGCCCGCGCGATCTCGCGCGGGGTCTGCCCGTGGTACGCCGGTTCCCGTTGCGCCACCAGCCAGGCGTTCTCGGCGAACCGCGCGGCGTCCAGGAAGAACGGCACCCCGAACCGGGTGCACAGGGCGCGGACCGCGGTCAGGTTCGCCATCGACACCGGCTGCGCGCCCAACCCGTTGTTGGTGATCGTCATCAGGACGACGCCGACCCGGCTGCCGTCCGGTCCGGCGAGCAGCTGCTCCAACGCGGCGAGGTCGATGTCACCCTTGAACGGCTCGGCGCTGTCCAGGTCGGTGGCGGCCGGGCAGGGCAGGTTGACGGCCTCGGCGCCGGCCAGCACCACATTGGCGTACGTGGTGTCGAAGTGGGTGTTGCTGACGCTGAGCTGGCCGGGTTTGAGCATGCTGGCGAACAGGATCCGCTCGCCGGCCCGGCCCTGGTGCACCGGCAGGACGTACGGGTAGCCGGTGAGTGCCTGGATCTCGTCGCGGAACCGGAACCACGAGCGGGCCCCGGCGTACGACTCGTCGCCCAGCGCCGCCGCCGACTCCTGCAGCGTCGAGGTGGCACCGGTGCCGGAGTCGGAGAGCAGGTCGATGGTGATCTGGTCGGCGCGCAGATTGAACGGGTTGTAGCCCGCATCGGCCAGCGCGGCCCGGCGCTCGTCGGCGGTCAGGAACGGAATCGGCTCCACGACCTTGACCCGGTACGGCGGCAGGACCCGTCGGCTGTTCATCGACATCACTTGCTCCCAGCGTTCTATCAGCGCACGGCGGTTTTGGATCGTGGCGGTGCGACCTGGTGGGCCTCGGCGGACAGGTAGACGGTAACGCCGGGGCGGGGTCGGCCGACCCGCAGTGAGACGTGCGCGATGAGCCCGACGCCGTCGCGTAGCGGCCGCCGGGCCACGGCGGCGATGGCCGGATCGAGCCGGCTGGCATCGAGCCCGTAGCGCGTCAGCAGCTCCAACACCCGCTGCCGGGCCT
The DNA here is from genome assembly GCF_048060115.1 of Micromonospora sp. LOL_023. NCBI lineage: Bacteria > Bacillati > Actinomycetota > Actinomycetes > Micromonosporales > Micromonosporaceae > Micromonospora > Micromonospora sp. LOL_023. The sequence continues at coordinate 121,622 of NZ_JBHMIM010000005.1, read as the reverse complement.
GTTCGTCGTCGTCGACGTAGTCGCGGATCGGCACGTAGAGGCTGTAGCCGACAGGGCACTCGGCCCCGGCGGTGAAGGTGTAGCTGCTGACCAGCGGCCGGCGGTCGTACCGGCCAGGTCCGCCGGTGGCGGTGATGCAGAAGTCGGCGACCTGTTCGAGGTCGACGCCGTCGACGATGCCGGCGGCGCGGACCGCGTCGTCGACCCGGGCGTCGTAGTGGCTGAGGTAAAGCTTGACCCGCGACTGCGGTTCGTCGTTCAAATCGACGGCGAAGAAGGACAGCTGGTCGCGTCTGCCCAGCTCACCGGGGCGTAGGCCATGGTCGACCATCTTCGGGTACGCCGCTTGCAGCCCGAGCCGTCGTAGCGCTTCGACGACCAGCGTGGGGGCGGCGTCGGCACCGCGGATCGCCGGGTTGAAGTAGACCTTGAGCTCGGGGCGGCGGCCGCTGCGCAGGACCAGTGAGTACCACAGGGCGAAGGCGCCTTGTGGCTGCTCGGTGTGGAAGACGTCGCGGACCAGGTCGAACTTGGTGGTGGCCAGGCCGAACCGGTCGACCTGCCGGTCCAGGAACCGGTACGCGGCCGTCGCGTACGCGGCCGGGTCGGGTGCGTCGGCCTGTGCCTCGGCGAGAATCCGCAGGGTGGGTGGCTCGGCTTCGTTGAACGCGACCGAGTACTCGACCGGGGTGTGGTCGTCGGCCACGTCGGACGGCCAGGCCGGCGGTTGGCTGGGCGGTCGGGCCGCGGCCGGACCGAGTAGTTCGGCGACCAGCTGGAGTGGGACGCCCGGATCGGTGTCGACGACGGCGCACAGCTGGCCCAACTGTTCGCTGAGACAGTCGATCAAAGACACTCCGTGCATGCTTGCCCTCTCGTGCGCCCCGCTGCGACATCTGGCCTCAGGTGATCAATCGACTTCAAATAGTGATCTCTATGAAGGTTGATGTCGAGTGAGACAAAGTTCATATTCCTGAGTGGATCTTCAGAAAGTATGGGGTTGGTGCCCGGGGCGGCGGGGCGAATCCCCCGGAACTCGTGCGGGTGAGGCAATTGCGTCAACTTAGGACAATGGCGACGGGCTGGTTGGGCGGCTCAGTCCGAATTAAGGGGTCGCGCCGCATGAAGGCTGGTTCGGCGGGACTGCGGATGTCCTGCGGCAAGAGTCCCCGCAGTTGGATCTTGATAAACTGTCCTGTAAGTGATTGACAGCAGCCAAAGCGCCGCTGCTGCCGTAAAATGCCGCAGCCGTGCCGGGCCAGCCGGATTCAGCGCCAAGTTGCCAGATCAGGCCGTCTTGCGGTCGGTGGACTTCCTGGCCGGTGTCTTGCGGTCGGTGGTCTTCTTGGCGGCGGCCTGCTCGGTGCCGGCTGCCTTCGTGCCGCTGCTCTTGCCAGCCGACCCGCCGCCCGCACCGGCCGCCTTCTTCGCTGGCTGGGCCTTCTTGGCTGGCTGGGCTTCCTTCGCTGGCTGAGCCTTCTTGGCCGGTTGGGCCTTCTCCACAGATTGGGTCCGCTTGGCGGGCCGAGCCTTCTTGGTGGTCGCCTTCTCCGCTGGAGCGGCGGACTTGGCCGACTTCGCCGAGGTGATCGGGGTCGGCTGTGCCGGCTCCCGGTCCGCATCGCGGTCCGCATCCCGGTCCGCCGCGCCGCCGGGCTCGCCCCGGGCGACCCTGGCCCGTTCGACCGAGGCACGCAGGGCGGCCATCAGGTCTACCGCGGCGGCCGGCGCCTCCTCTTCCTCCTCCGGCGCGACGATCTCCCGCCCTTCCACCTTGGCGTCGATGACCTCCTGCAACGCGGCCCGGTAGTCGTCGGTGTACTCGTCCGGGGCGAACTCGCCGGCCATCGAGTCGATCAACGAGGCGGCCATCGCCAACTCCGGCGGGCGGACCTGGATGTCGTCGTCGAGGAAACCGAACGACGCCTGGCGGATCTCGTCCGGCCAGAGCATCGTGTTGAGCACCAGTACGTTGTCGCGGACCCGCAGGGTGGCCAGCTGCTCCCGCTGGCGGATCGCCACCTTCACGATCGCCACCCGGTCCGAGTCGGCCAGGGCGTCGCGCAGCAACACGTACGGCTTGGTGGCGGTGCCCTCCGGCTCCAGGTAGTAGGCCTTGTTGTAGAGCATCGGGTCGACCTGGTCGGCCGGCACGAACTCCAGCACGTCGATCGCCCGCGAGGTGCTCAGCGGCAGGTCGGCGAAGTCCTCGTCGGTCAGGATCACCATCTCGCCGCCACCGAGGTCGTAGCCCTTGGCGATGTCGTCGTAGCTGACCTCCTCGCCGTCGACCGAGCAGACCCGCTTGTAGCGGATCCGGCCGCCGTCGGTGCGGTGCACCTGGTGGAACCGGATGTCCTTCTCCTCGGTGGCGGAGTACAGCCGTACCCCGATCGACACGAGGCCGAACGACACGGCGCCTTTCCAGATCGCGCGCATGGTGAGTCCCCTTCGCCACCACCGTCGGCCGCTGACCCGTCTCGCCCTTCCCCAAGGCCAAGATCACCAGGTCAGCCCGGTGTTGATCCAGGATCGCATCCGATCGAACTCAGCGCGACCGCTTCGTTGCTCGAACTAGAGTGGTGTCGTGCCGGGTGGACCGCTGCGGCCGATGCTCGCGACGACCGGGGAGCTGCCCACAGGCCCCGGCTGGCGGTACGAGTTCAAATGGGACGGCGTGCGCGCCCTGGCCGACATCTCCGGCGGAAGCCAGCGGCTGTACGCCCGCTCCGGTGCCGAGATCACCGCCGCGTACCCGGAGCTGTCCGGGCTGCCCCGGAGCCTGGACGACGCCCTGCTCGACGGGGAGATGGTGCTGCTCGACGCCGCCGGCCGGCCGTCGTTCACCGCGCTCGCCGAGCGGATGCACGTCCGCGACCCGGTGCGGGCCGCCCGGCTCGCCGCCACCGCCCCCGCCACGTACATGATCTTCGACCTGCTGCGGCTACGCGGCGCGGACCTGACCGGCTGGCCGTACCGGGACCGTCGGCACGCCCTCGAAGCGCTCGGCCTGGCCGGCCCGGCCTGGGCGGTGCCGCCCGGTTTCGCCGACGGCCCGGCCACCCGGGACGCCGCCGCCGAGCACGGGCTCGAAGGCGTGGTCGCCAAACGGCACGACGGCGTCTACCGCCCCGGTGCCCGCAGCCCCGACTGGGTCAAGGTGAAAATCGAGCTGACCAGGGACTTCGTCGTCGGGGGCTGGCGTCCCGGCGTGCGCCGCATCGGCGGACTGCTGGTCGGCGTGCCAGCGCGGGCCCGGCCCGGTGCCCTGCGGTTCGCCGGGCGGGTCGGCGGTGGCATCGGGGCCGCGGCCGAACGGGCACTGCTCGCGGCGCTGGAGCCGCTGCGCGCCGACGCGCCGCCGTTCGACCCGCCGCTGCCCCGCGAGGACGCCCGGGGCGCGATCTGGGTACGACCCGAAGTCGTGATCGAGGTCCGGTACGGCCAGCAGACGCCGGACGGCCGGTTGCGGTTTCCCCGCTTCCTGCGCGTCCGTTCCGATGTGCCCGCCGCCGACGTCGACGAGGACAACGCCGATGCCGGCTGACCGGGGGTTGGGCGCGGCGGGTCGGATCCGGGTCGAGGTGGCCGGTCGGTCCCTTGAGCTGTCGAACCTCGACAAGGTGCTCTATCCCGGTGCCGGCTTCACCAAGGGTGAGGTGATCGACTACTACACCCGCGTATCGGTGGTCCTGCTGCCGCATCTGGCCGACCGGGCGGTGACCAGGATCCGCTACCCGAACGGCGTCGACGGCCAGTTCTTCTTCGAGAAGAACGCGCCGGCCAGCACCCCGGACTGGGTGCGGACCGAGCGGCTGCCCACCCCCGGCTCGTCCCGGGGCCGGGAAGAGATCGACTTCGTCGTCGCCGACGATCTGCCGACCCTGGTCTGGCTGGCAAACCTGGCCGCGTTGGAACTGCACACCCCGCAGTGGCGGGTCGGCGCCGATCCGGACCTGCTCGTCGTGGATCTCGATCCGGGGGCACCGGCCGGCATCGAGGAGTGCTGCGTGGCCGCCGTACTGATCCGGGACCGGTTCGCCGACGACGGCATCGCCTGCTATCCGAAGACCTCCGGGCGCAAGGGGATGCAGCTCTGCGCCCCGGTCGCCGCCGTGCAGTCGGCCGACGAGATCTCCGGGTACGTCAAGCGGGTCGCCGAGGAACTGGAACGCCGGTCACCGAAGACGATCACCTCGAAGATGGCCAAACGGCTGCGCCCCGGTCGGGTCTTCATCGACTGGAGTCAGAACAACGCGGCCAAGACAACGGTGGCGCCGTACTCGCTGCGGGCCGGGCCGGTGCCGGCCGCGTCGACCCCGCTGACCTGGCCGGAGGTGGAGGCCACCGCCGCCGGGGAGCCGGGCGTCGTCCGCCAGTTCACCGCCGCCGAGGTGCTGGACCGGATCGAGCGGTACGGCGATCTGCTCGTCGACCTGCTCACCCCCGGCCCACCCGTCCCCCCTCCATGATCGCGACGATCTTGCACTTATCGATGGACATTTCGGGCAAATGCTCTCGATAACTGCAAGATCGTCGCGATCATGGAGGGGGGACGGGGAGGGGGTCAGGGGAGGGCGGGGCCAAGGATGTCGTCGGCGTCGACGATCGTGTACGCGTACCCCTGCTCGGCGAGGAACCGTTGCCGGTGCGCGGCGTACTCGGTGTCGATGGTGTCCCGGGAGACGACCGTGTAGAAGTGCGCCTGCCGCCCGTCGGCCTTGGGGCGCAGCACCCGACCCAGCCGCTGGGCCTCCTCCTGCCGGGAGCCGAACGTCCCCGAGACCTGGATCGCCACCGCCGCCTCCGGCAGGTCGATGGAGAAGTTCCCCACCTTCGAGATGATCAACGTCGGAATCTCGCCCTGCCGGAACGCGTCGAACAGCCGCTCCCGCTCCTTGTTCGTGGTCGAGCCCTGCACGATCGGTGCCTCGAGGTACTCGCCGAGCTGGTGCAGCTGGTCGATGTACGCCCCGATGACCAGCACCTGATCGCCGCGGTGCCGCTGCACCAGCGCCTTGACCACCGGCAGCTTGGTGCGGGCGGTGGCCGCCGCCCGATAGCGCTCATCCGCCTCGGTGACCGCGTAGCCCATCCGTTCGGCGTCGGTGAGGGTGACCCGCACCTCGACACACTCGGCCGGGGCGATCCAACCCTGCGCCTCGATGTCCTTCCACGGCGCGTCGTAGCGCTTCGGGCCGATCAGCGAGAAGACGTCGCCTTCACGGCCGTCCTCGCGTACCAGGGTGGCGGTCAGCCCGAGCCGGCGGCGGGCCTGCAGGTCAGCGGTGAACCGGAAGATCGGCGCCGGGAGCAGGTGCACCTCGTCGTAGATCACCAGACCCCAGTCGCGGGCGTTGAACAGGTCCAGGTGGGTGAAGGCGCCGCCGCGCCGCGAGGTCAGCACCTGGTACGTGGCGATGGTGACCGCCCGGATCTCCTTGCGCTCGCCGGAGTACTCGCCGATCTCGTCAGCGGTCAGCGAGGTGCGGGCGATCAGCTCCCTTTTCCACTGCCGGCCGGCGACGGTGTTGGTGACCAGGATCAGGGTGGTCGCCTTGACCTGGGCCATCGCCGCCGCCCCGACCAGGGTCTTGCCGGCTCCGCAGGGCAACACCACCACGCCGGAACCGCCGGCCCAGAAGTGCTCCACCGCCTCCTGCTGGTACGAGCGCAGTGTCCAGCCGGGCCGACCGTCGTCGCCGGCGGTGTCCAGGTCGATCGGGTGCGCCTCGCCGTCGACGTACCCGGCGAGGTCCTCGGCCGGCCAGCCCAGTTTGAGTAGCCCCTGCTTCAGCCGGCCCCGTTCCGACGGGTGCACCGCCACTGTGTCGTCGTCGACCTTGGCGCCGAACATGCCAGCCAGCTTCTTGCTCTTGACCACCTCGGTCAGCACCGCGCGGTCGGTGGTCCGCAGTACCAGGCCGTGTGCCGGGTCGTTGGCCAGCTGCAGCCGGCCGTAGCGGTCCATCGTCTCGGCGACGTCGACCAGCAGCGAGTGCGGCACCGGGTAACGGGAGAACTTCAGCAGCGCGTCCACGACACCTTCGGCGTCATGGCCGGCGGCGCGGGCGTTCCACAGGCCGAGCGGACTGAGCCGGTACGTGTGCACGTGCTCCGGTGAGCGTTCCAACTCGGCGAACGGCGCTATCGCCATCCGGCAGGCGGTGGCGTCCGGGTGGTCGACCTCGAGCAGCAAGGTCTTGTCCGACTGAACGATGAGTGGCCCGTTGTGCACGTCAGTTCTCCCTCTGGCCGGCCACCCAGTGTCACACAGCCTGCGGGCAGATGCCCGGACAACAGTGACCGACGCCACTGTCAGAGTGGCGATTCAGAGAGAATCTCGATTCCCGCAACCTGTCGGGTCCGGTTGGCGTCCTTATCCATGACGGCTGTTCCGCGTCGGGGCAGCGTCGCGACGGTCGGCGACGGACGGGCACGTTCGATCCGCACAGCGACCCCCGTCCGGGCCCCAGCGGCAGCCCGGGAGGTGGCGCGGCGGGCAGGGCAACGGGGGCGAGCGGCCCGTCCGCGCGGCCGATCGGGGTGCGGCCGCCCGGAAGCCGAGAAGGACCCACGGGTTGCAACGACGCAACGCGTGCGCAGCCCATTCTTGGCCTTCGATGTATTGCTTCTGCTGGCGATCGAAACTAGCCTTCAGGCAGAGAGCGCAGGGCACGCTTTCCGGCGCCGCCGGACCCACACCGGTCCGAGCGGTCGTGAGCACCAGCAACGTCGGTACGCGCGGCCCGTGGGCCTCGCCGCGACGCTGCCGCCGTCAGTCGGGCCTGACGTCGCCACCATGCGGGAGCCATCGCCGCCGTTAGGCAAGACAACCGTTCGCCGTCCCAGCCGGCATCCCCGGTCCGTGGACCACCCCGCCACCCGCGGCTCCGACAGTCAGCCTCTTCTCCTGTGGACGTTGCTCTGCGTCGGGGCAGCGAATCGACGCAGGCGGTGACGACGAACGGTCCGACGATGGACAGCAACTGGAACACGACGGGTGCCGGTGCGGAGGTGGCGAGTGCTGCCGTGTCTGGTGGTCGGACCTGGTTGCGGGCGAATGCTCACATCTGGCCGAGGCAGGAAAGGGTACGAAAATGAGAAGGACCAGAGGGATGCGCTCCGTGGTCGCGGTCGCCGCGACGATGGCGCTGAGTGCCGGCATGGCGGTGACGATGGCCAGCTCCGCCAGCGCGGCGACGACGCTCGGCGCGGCGGCGGCCCAGTCCGGCCGCTACTTCGGGGCCGCCACCAACTCGTTCATGCTGACGCGCCAACCGCACGTCACGGTCCTCAACCGCGAGTTCAACTCCATCGTGGCCGAGAACGAGATGAAGTGGGACCACACTGAGCCGAGTCAGAACCAGTTCAACTTCACCAACGGCGACCGGCTCGTCGCGCACGCCCGAGCCAACGGCATGACGGTCCGCGGCCACACCCTGGTCTGGCACAGCCAGCAACCGCAATGGGCGCGGAACCTCTCCGGCACGGCGCTGCGCAACGCCATGATCAACCACATCAACCGGGTCGCCGGGCACTGGCGTGGCCAGATCCACTCCTGGGACGTGGTCAACGAGGCGTTCGCCGACGGCAGCAGCGGCGGCCGGCGTGACTCCAACCTGCAGCGCACCGGCAACGACTGGATCGAGGTCGCGTTCCGTACCGCCCGGGCGGCCGACCCCAGTGCCAAGCTCTGCTACAACGACTACAACACCGACGGGATCAACGCGAAGTCGACCGCTATCTACAACATGGTCCGTGACTTCAAGGCCCGAGGGGTGCCGATCGACTGCGTCGGCCTGCAGTCGCACCTGGGCACCACGCTGAACTCGACCTACCAGCAGAACATCCAGCGTTTCGCCGACCTCGGTGTGGACGTGCAGATCACCGAGCTCGACATCCTGCAGGGCGGAAATCAGGCCAACATGTACGGCCAGGTGACCCGGGCCTGTCTGGCGGTCTCCCGGTGCACCGGGATCACCGTGTGGGGCGTGCTCGACCCGGACTCGTGGCGGACCGGCGCGAACCCGCTGCTGTTCGACGGCAACGGCAACAAGAAGCCGGCGTACGACGCGGTGCTCAACGCCCTCAACTCAGGCACCGGCAACCCGCCGCCCACGACGGCACCGCCCACGACGGCACCGCCCACGACGGCACCGCCCACGACGGCACCGCCCACCACGGCGCCGCCACCGGTGACCACTCCGCCGCCGCCGAGTGGCGGCTGCTCCGCCAGCGTGTCGCTGAACTCCTGGAACGGTGGCTTCGTGGCAACCGTACGGGTGACCGCCGGTTCGTCGTCGATCAACGGTTGGCGGGTGCGTCTCACGGTGCCGCCCGGTGCCACGGTGACCGGATCGTGGAACGCCAACCGCAGTGGCAACACCGGTGCCGTCGATTGGACCAATGTGGACTACAACGGCCGGGTGAGTGCCGGGCAGTGGACCGAGTTCGGCTTCCAGGCAACCGGCAACGGCTCCATCCCGACGCCCAGCTGCACCGCGAGCTGAGCGGCGCAGGTGCCGATCCGGACGACTCAGCTGTCATCGTGGAATCAGGAGAAACAGATGGGAAAGTTGAGAAGCAAGGTAGCTTTGGCATCGGCCAGCACGGTGCTGCTGGCCTCCGCCGCAGTCGCGGCGGCAGTGCCCGCAGGGGCCGCCGCCGCCGGATGCTCGGTGAACTACGCGGTGTCGTCGCAGTGGCCGGGCGGGTTCGGGGCCAACGTCGCCATCACCAATCTGGGTGATCCGGTCACCAGTTGGGCGCTCACCTGGTCCTACAGCGCCGGACAGACCATCACCCAGGCCTGGAACACGACGCTGACTCAAAGTGGTTCTGCGATCACCGCGAGAAACGTCAGCTACAACGGGAACATTCCGACCAACGGCACGACCTCGTTCGGCTTCAACGGATCCTGGACCGGCAGCAACCCGGCGCCGACCAGCTTCGCGATGAACGGGGTGGCCTGCACCGGCAGCACGACCCCGACGACGGCGCCACCGACGACGGCGCCACCGACGACGGCGCCACCGACGACAGCGCCCTCGACGACGGCGCCACCGACCACCGCGCCCCCGACCAGTCCACCGCCGACCGGGCCGGCCGACATCACGGTGAACAGCACCAGCCGGTACCAGACCGTCGACGGCTTCGGAGCCGCCACCTGGATCTGGGGCAGCAGCACCTGGTCGACCGCCGAAACCCAGACCCTGGTCGGGCTGGGCCCCAACCAGTTGGGCCTTTCGATCATCCGGACCGGGATCTCCCCGGAGTCCGGTGAGTGGCCGGTCCAGGTCAACGCCCTGCGCACCGCGAAGTCGTACGGCTCCGACGTGAAGATCCTCGCGTCACCGTGGACAGCACCGGCGGCATGGAAGACCAACAACAGCCGGATCAACGGCGGCAAGCTGCGCACCGACTACTACGACGACTACGCCAACCATCTGAACAGCTACGTCCAGTACATGCGCAACCAGGGTGTGACGGTCGACGTCACCTCGGTGCAGAATGAGCCGGACTGGCACCCGAACTACGACTCGATGGACTGGAGCGGCACCGAGCTGCGCAACTTCGTCCGCGACCACGGACAGCGGGTGCAGAACACCGAGCTGATGGTCGCCGAGGCGGTCAACCTGAACTACAGCTACACCGACCCGACGCTCAACGACGCTACCGCCCGCAACAACATCGGCTATATCGGTGGGCACCTGTACGGTCTCGAGTCTTCAGGCCGACTGGGGCCGTACAACCTGGCCAACCAGCACGGCAAACCGGTGTGGATGACCGAGTGGAACCATCACGAGGCCGACGGCAGCGGCTCCAACATCTGGGGGAACCCCAGCAACCAGGCCGTCTGGGACGAGACACTCGACGACATCATGCGGACGGTGCACCGGACGATGGAGGCCAACTGGGGTGCCTACATCTGGTGGTACGGCAAGCGGTTCTACTCCTTCATCGGTGATGGTGAAGCGGCCTACGGCACCACGGCGGGGGCTCCGCTCAAGCGCGGGTACGCCTTCTCGCAGTACGCCAAGTACGTGCGCCCCGGCTATCAGCGGGTCGCCCTGACGAAGAGCTCCAAGGCGTCGCCGCTGGAGGTGACCGCCTACACCGGCGGCGGAAAGACCACCCTGGTGATCCTCAACCGGTCGAACAGCGCGGTCAACAACGCCGTCATCCAGGTACCGCAGAACGTCACGCGGGCGGAGCACTACCTCACCTCGCAGTACTCCAACGCGGCCAGCCAGTCGGTCAGCGTGAACGGCAGGCAGGTCTCCGTCAACGTGGGCGCACGCAGTATCTCCACGGTGGTACTCACCCCGTGAGCTGAGACCCACGTTCGTCGAACACGCTCACAGCGCCGGTGCGGATTCATCTGACCCGCACCGGCGCTGTTCGGCGTGGTGTCCAGCAAGACCCGGAAATGTCTCAACACGCGAATTGCTGTGCGCCGCGTCGTCGACCTGCCAGTCTTGATTGAGACGTAACGATCGGTGGGAAGGACGGTCATGACGGTCAGCGACCCGGTGCGCGGGCGAGCGACCGACTCCGGCGGCCCGGTGTCCGTCTCCCGCGGCACCCTCTTCTGGTACGCGTTCGTGTCGACTCTGCTCGTCGGCTGGTTCTTCTTCGGCTGGCTGGTGCTGCGGCAGGGCTTCATCGACTCCGTCGGCGAGGTGCTCGGCACCGCGTTCGCGCTGCTGCTCGCCGTCTCGGTGATCGAGGCGGCCCGCCGGCACCGTCACGGCGGCGGCCCGCGGCCCGGCTGAACCCGGGCGCCGGTCCCACCCGGCGTGGGTCCGCTCCATCGGCCGCGCGGCCGCGGGCCCGTCGCGCAGGATGCGTCAGTCGTGCGGAACCGCAGCGGTCACCCGCTGCAGCGCGAACGTGTGCAGCGTCTCGGTCCGGTCGTCCTCGGCCCGCAAATATCCCGCCCCGATCGACACCGGCCGGACCAGCCGCGAAGCCGGAGCGCCGTGGGCGTCCACGTAGCCGACCCAGACCAGCGCCTTGTCCCGCACCGCCTGCTGCAACACCGCCAACGCCTGGGAATGCGCCTGTACGGCGGCCAGCCCGTCGACCGGCTGCCCGTTCGCCACCCGTACCGGCGCTGGTGCCCGCCGCAGGACCCGGGCCGCCGCCTCGCCGCGACGCAACTGCTCCACCAGGGCCTCGACCCGCGATCCGGTCAGCTTCGGTGCCGCGAACGGGTCGCTCGCCCGCAACGTCACCGGGTGGCGCAGCGGAGCCCGGCGTACCCGGGGCTGGCGGCGCAGCGCGGCCCCGGCGCCGTCCTCGGCCGTCGGCGCGTAACCCACCTGCCGCAGCGCCTCGACCAGCCGACCGGGCGGCACCACGGTGACCAGCACCGTCGGCGCCAGCCGGCGCAGCGACAAACCGACCAACCGACGATCCGCCAACACCTCGGTCAGCAGCGCCTCGTCGTCGCTGCGCAGATAGCCGGCGGCCGAACCGGCGCGCAGCCCACCATGGGTACGGGCCGAATCGTCGATCAGGTAGGTCAGGCCCTGCGGCACCGGGGTCCGTGACCGGCGGGCGAACAGTTCGTGCAGCTCACCGGCGGAGTACCCGGCGTCCAGCGACCGCCGGATGCTGGCCGGGGTGACCCGGTGCACGCTGGCCGCGCCCGCCGACTCCGGCTCGGCGACCAGCTCCAACTCCGCCGTCAGGGTCGGCTCCGGTGGCCCGGGTACCACCACGGTGAGGTCCGCCTGCACCAGGAAATGGTCGACCGGGGCCGGTAGCAGGGCGTCCAGCGCCCGTTCCACCGCCGAGGCCTCGCCCCGGTGCCCGTGGCCGGTCTCCAGCACCCCGAGCGGATCGTGGTCCACGGAGAGGTCCGATCCGACCCGGCTGGCATTGCCGTCGTCGTCGAGGAGCAACCGGCCGTACCCGGTCAGCGCCCCGAGCCCGGTCAGCCCCAGTTGCCCGGCCTCGTCGAGGACCTCCCGGTGCAGTTCGTCGCGGCCACGGCTGCGCCGCGGGGTCTGCCAGCCGAGCAGGGTCAGCACGTCGTCGGCGCCCGGCACCGAGCCCGGCGCCAGCCCGGCCAGCACTGCCAGCAGGGTACGGCGGACCGTCGGTGCCCCGGCCCGCTCCACCTCCGGCGAACGCGGCGTGATCAGCCGGTCCTTGTCGTCGCGTTGGCCGATCAGCCCGGGGCTACGGGTCATCGCCAGCCACGCCTCGGCCAACTGCTCCCAGCGGCGGGCCAACGGCTCCGTCGACCACCGGTCGTAGCCGCCGGTCGGCAGCAGATGCTGGTCGACGGTGGCGGGGTTGCGCGACGCGGGCGCGTCCGCCTCACCGAGCAGCCCGGCCGCGTACCCGACCTCGACGAGCAGCCCGGCGAGTGACTCGGGGACGCCGACCACCCGGGCCAGCCGGCGCAGTTCGCGGATCCCGACCCCGCCGGCCCGCAGCAGCGGGACGGGCTCGGCGGACAGCGCGTCCAGCAGTGCACCGGTGTTGCGGACGATCTCCATGGCCTGTCCGGCCCCGGTGGAGTCGACGACCTTGGGTTCCCGCTCGGTGACGGTGATCCGGGGCGGGTCCGGTCGCAACACGCCGAGCGGCCCGGTGTCCCGGCGTAGCAGCAGCCCGATCTCGCGGGGCAGCTCCACCGCCTGACCGGCGGCCGTCGCGGGCACGTCGGTCACCACCGCCAACAGGCCGGCCTCGACCAGCCACCGCACCGGGCTCACGCCGTCGGCCGTCGGCTGACCGGCCGCCGGGCCGGCACCACCGCCCGGGTCGTGGCTCGTCGGGTTCCGGCCGGCCGCGCCGTTGCCGACCGTGCCCACCGGCGGGCCGGCGGCCAACCGGTCGAGCACCGCCCGCGCGGCCGGCGGCGCGCTCAACAGCGTCCGCCGCAGCAGCGCCGGATCGGCGCACAGCCGGGCCACCCGTTGGTCCAGGTCGGCCGCGGGCCGACCCAGCCCGGCCGGGTACGGCGGCGACGCCTCGTCCACCCCGCCGGCGACCAGTAGCCGCTCGGCCGGCCCGTACAGCAGGCAGCGGGCCCGGAGCCGGTCGACGGCGGCGTGGACCGGTCCGGTGTCCACCCCGCCGTCCGGTGCCGACGCCATCGCCAGCACGGCGTCGACGGAGGTGCGGCCGTCGGCCGGGTCCCGCGACAACCGTGCCGCGTCCAGGACACGCAAGGTGAACTCGTCGAGATCGTCGAGTGCGCGGGCGGTGGAGACCCGCGACTGGGCCCGAGCAGCCAGGGCGGTGAGGTCCGTCGGTGCCGGAACCACCAGGTCCGGGCGTAGGCGCAGCAGGTCGCCCAACTCCGCGTCGGAGCGGGACCGCAGATGATCGGCGAGTGTGGTGGCCATGGTTGTTCCACGCTAGCCCGCCGGACGCCGTTGGTGTCCTCGGCCGACCGGAGCGGGCTGAGCGGACCGTGCGACGATGGCCACCTGGCCGGTGTCCGTGGCAGCCGATCTCCCGGGGATCCGGCGGTTCCGACGGCCCGGGGCCGGTGTTCGGGGAGAGGACGTGTGGATGGTGCCCGCGGTCGGATTCGACCTGGACATGACGTTGATCGACTCCCGGCCGGGGATCGCCGCGACGTACCGGGCGTTGACCGAACACACCGGCGTGTACGTGGACGCCGCTGTCGCGGTGTCCCGGCTCGGCCCGCCGCTACGCCACGAGATCCGCCAGTGGTTCCCACCCGAGCAGGTCGAGGACGCCGTCGAGCGGTACCGCGCCCTCTACCCCCGGTACGCGATCGCCCCGTCGTTGCCGCTACCCGGCGCTGTCGCCGCCGTCGACCTGATCCGCGCCCGGGGCGGTCGGGTGGTGGTGGTCACCTCGAAGCTCGGCCGGCTCGCCCAGCTGCACCTGGACCACCTGGGGCTGCCGGTCGACGCGCTCGCCGGGGACCTGTTCGCCGAGGGCAAGGCGGACGCGCTGCGCAGGCACGGCGTGCAGGTGTACGTCGGTGATCACACCGCCGACATGGTGGCCGCCCGGACCGCCGGGATTCCCGGCGTCGGCGTGGCGTCCGGCCCCTGTCCGGCGGCTGATCTGCGCTCGGCCGGGGCCGCGTTGGTCATCGACGACCTGACCGGATTCCCAGCGGCACTCGATGATCTGCTCCGGCTAGCCTGATGAGGTCAACCCTCCAAGTGAAGTCGAGGTCAGTGTGCCGACGGGTCGAGTGAAGTGGTACGACGCAGGCAAGGGATTCGGTTTCGTCACCAGTGACGAAGGTGGCGACGTTTTCCTCCCGAAGGGAGCGTTGCCAGCTGGTGTCACCGACCTCAAAACCGGACAGCGGGTGGAGTTCGGGCTGGTGGACAGCCGTCGTGGCGCGCAGGCCCTTGGCGTGACGCTGTTGGAGGCCCCGCCGTCCGTGGCGGAGCTGCGCAGACGTCCGCCGGAGGAGCTGCACGGCCTGGTCGAGGACATGATCAAGGTGCTGGAGGCGAAGATCCAGCCGGACCTGCGCCGGGGCAGGTTCCCGGATCGCAAGACCGCGCAGAACGTGGCCAACCTGGTGCACGCGGTCGCCCGCGAGCTGGAGGTCTGAGGCCAGCACCAGCTCCAGGTCGAGGCACGGCACGCGCAGCGGTCAACCGGGCGGCAGTGGCGGGGTGAGCCCGTGCGCTGCCGCCCGTTGCAACAGGGCGGTGACCGCGGCGTGCCCCTCGACACCGAGGTCCTCGGTGAACTCGTTGACGTACAGCTTGATGTGCCGGTCCACCACGTCCGGCTCCATCTCCTGGGCGTGCGCCAGCACGTAGTTCCGGGAGGCGGCCGGATCGGCCCACGCCCGGCGTACCGACTCGCGTACCCACGATCGGGCCCGCGCCGGATCGACCACCCCCCGCCGGGCCAGGATCGCGCCCAGCGGGATCGGTAGGCCGGTGTCGGATTCCCACCACGCGCCGAGATCGACCAGTTCGGTCAGCCCGTACCGGTGGTAGGTGAACCGCGCCTCGTGGATCACCAGACCGGCGTCGAACCGGCCGGCGGCCACCGCGGGCATGATCTCGTGGAACGGCACGACCTCGATCCGGGCCGGTGGCCGGCCCGCCGACCAGAGCCGGAACAGCAGGTACGCGGTGGTCCGCTCACCGGGTACGGCGACGCTCGCCCCGGTCAGGTCGCCATCGGTCAGGCGCGGCCCGGCGGCGTCACCGGTCAGCAGCAGCGGCCCGCAGCCACGGCCCAGCGCCCCACCGCAGGGCAGCAGTTCGTAGTCGCCGAGCAGCCACGGCAACGCGGCGTAGCTCACCTTCACCAGGTCGTACTCGCCGCGTTGCGCCGCTGTGTTGGTGACGTCCACGTCGGCGTAGGTGACGGTGACCGGCGGGGCGTCCGGCACCAGCCCGTGGGCCAGCGCGTGGAACACGAAGGTGTCGTTGGGGCAGGGGGAGAACGCCAGCTTCAGGGCCACGACCGCCACGGTAACCGGTCGACGGCGGCGGTCAACGCGGCCAGCGCCTGCGGGATCCGCCAGGCGGCCCGGTCGCGTGGACCGACCGGGTTGGAGACGGTACGCAGCTCCGCGAACGGCAGGCCGGTCAGCTCGGCGGCGCAGGCCACGCCGTACCCCTCCATCGCCTCGGCCACCGCGTCGGGGTACCGGTCGGCGAGCGTGCTGGCCCGCGAAGCGCTGCCGGTCACGGTGTTGACGGTCAACACCGCGCCGGGCACCGCGTCCGGCAACCCGGACCGCAGCCAGTCGGTGAGCGGGTCGTCGGTGGTCGCCACCGTCGAGCCGAAGCCGAGTTCGTCGAGGGTGAGGAAGCCGTCGGGCGATTGGGCCCCGAGGTCCGCCGCGACGCTGCGGGTGGCGACGGCGGTCTGCCCGAGGCCGATCCGGTCTGGGAACCCGCCGGCTATCCCGGCGCTGACCACCGCCTGGTACGGCCGGCCGCTGGCCGCCGCGAGCGCCAGTTGCCGGCTGGTCGCGGCGGCGGCCGCCGCCGCGCCGACACCGCCTGCCGCCACCTCGATCTCGGTCCCGGTGCCGGAGCCGGCGGCCAGGCCGCGCCGCACGGCGGTCGCCTCCGCCTCGACGGCCGTCACGATCAGGATCCGCACACCGGGATTCTGCCAGTGGTCACCGGTCGGTCGGGGCGTCGGACGGAGACTCGCCGTCGCGGCGGGCCGCCGACGAGGGACGGTAGATGTGGAATCGCGGCTGGAGCAGGTCGTCGTCGTCCTCGGGTCCGCCGTCGCCGGTCTCGGTCACCGGCGCCGGAACCACCGGGGGTGTCGCCTGCGCCGGCGTTGGCCCGGCGCCGCCGGTCGACCCGGCGGTGACCGGGGCCGGGGGAGCCGGTCGGGGCCTGGGCCGAGGGCGGGCCGGGAAGATCGACCGGCGAGCCTTCTGCGGCGCGACGACCTCCGTCCGCGCCGCACGGTCCGATCCGGGCGGATCCGAGTCGGGCGGATCCGAGTCGTCGGGTACGACCTCGGCCGGGCCGTCCTGGTCGGTGTTGCGCCGGACATCGTGCGGTTTGTCGGGTGTGACGTCGGCCGCCGGGCGTCCGTTGAGGCGTTCCGTTCGGCGTCGGGCGGCGACGAACGCCGCTCTGCCCGCCGCCAGTACGGCGAACCCGGCGGCCGCCGCGACGCCGATCCGGCCGTCCATCGGAATCAGCCCGAGCGCGCCGCCGGCCACGAACGACAACATCAGCAGCGTCTCGGAATGGGCGAAGGCACTGGCCCGCAGGTTCTCCGAGACTCGTTCCTGAATGGTCGCGTCGACCGCGAGCTTGCCGATGCCACTGATGACCGCGGTGACGAAGCAGAAGAGTGACACCATCAGCAGTGAGAACTGCAGGGCGGCCAGTACGCCCGTACCGGCGACGATGACCAGCCCGCTGGACTGCAGGGCGAGCGGATGGTGGATCCGCATCCGGCTGCCGATCGCGGTGGCGACGAAGCTGCCGGCGGCCAGCGCGGCACCGACCAGGCCGAGCGCACCCTCGTCGCCGAGTTCCCGCCCGACGGTGACCGTGTCCAGGTCCCCGGCCTTGATCGCGAAGGCGAGGTAGAGCAGCAGGAAGCCGTAGAGGCAACGCAGCGTGCAGCTGCCGATCAGGGTGGCGACCACCAACCGGCTCCCGGAGAGGATCCGCTGCCGGTTGCCGCTGCGGCGCAGTCCGAACATGTTGAACGCCCGTGGCACCCGCTCCGGTGGATCGGAATCGGCCAGGGGCGGTAGCCGCAGCGCGATGACCATGCCGACAAGGAAGATCACCGACGCGACCCGCAGTGGCCACTGCGGCCCGAACCAGAACGCCGCCAGCCCGAGCGGGAGGACCACCGCCCCGGCGATCGTGCCGTAGACGCTGGCCCGCGCGCCGGCCTGGGACAGTCCCAGCCCTGGTGGGAGGAGCCGGGGCACGGCGGCCGACCGGCCCACCCCGTACGCCCGGGACAGCGCGAGCACCCCGAACGCCGCCGGGTAAAGCCCGAACCCGTTGAGGTGGTCGGCGATCAGCCAGGCCAGGAACGCCCGTCCGAGCATCGTGGTGGCCAGCGCGTACCGTCGGCCGTGCCGGAAGTGGTCGAGCAACGGTCCGACCACCGGGGCGAGCAGGGCGAACGGCACCATCGTCACCAGCAGGTAGAGCGCGACGCTGGTGCGTGCCTCACCGAGTGGGGCGCTGAAGAAGATCGTGCCGGCGAGCCCGATGGCGACCAGGGTGTCCCCGGAGCAGGAGGTGGCGTGCAGGTCGAACAGCCGGGTCATCCCCGGCTCGCCACCGGCACCGCGCTGGCGGATCTGCAGAACCTTGCGTCCCGCCCACCGGCTGCTGTGTGCGGTGCCTCGCAGCACCGCGCGGGTGCCGCGGTACGCGGTGCCCACGGTGTGCCCGAGTGAGCGGAACAGCCCCATGGGTACATCCTCGCCCATCCGTGGCGGTCCCGTCTCGGGCTGTGTCCAAGAGCCGGGCGGGGAGCCCCTGTCGGCGGCGTCAGCCAATAGGCAACAATGGGACAGTGACCAGGAGCACCGTTCGTGTCGTCCGCCTCGATTCGGTCTGCGCCCAAGCTGCCGACGTGGCGCGGGCTGCGCTCGTCGAGGCGGTGGATCCGGCCGAGGTCGGCGAGTACCTGCAAGCGGTCGCCGAGGGCGAGCGGCTGGTCACCCACCTGTTCGACTGTCAGCTGGCCGGCTACCGGGGCTGGCGGTGGGCGGTCACGGTCACCCGGGTGTCTCGTAGCCGCCAGGTGACCGTCTGTGAGATGGTGCTGCTGCCCGGTCCGGACGCGTTGCTCGCCCCGGGCTGGCTGCCCTGGCACGACCGCCTCCAGCCCGGCGACCTCGGCGTCGGTGACCTGATGCCGACCTCGTTCGACGACGACCGGCTCGCCCCGGGCTATCTGCTGTCGGACGATCCGGCCGTGGAGGAGGTCTCCTGGGAGTTCGGCCTCGGCCGCAGCCGGGTGATGTCCCGGGAGGGCCGCGCCGAGACGGCCCAGCGGTGGTACGACGGTGACCATGGCCCGCAGGCACCGATCTCGGCCGCCGCGCCCGCCGCGGCCCGCTGCGGGACCTGTGGTTTCTACCTGATGCTGGCCGGTGCCCTGCGGCAGGCGTTCGGCGCCTGCGGCAACGTGTACGCGCCGGACGACGGCCGGGTGGTGAGTGTGGATCACGGTTGTGGGGCGCACTCGGAGACCCTGGCCGGGGCGGTCGAGACACCGGTCGACGAGCTTCCGACGATCTACGACGATGGCGAGCTCGAAGCCGTGACCGTCGACCAGGCCTCGTCGTCGACCGAGGTCTGAGGGCGGCGTCGGCGTCAGTTTTCCGGCTGACGTCCGTCGGCGACGCGCCGGCGACGGTACGCGTCGTGCCGTAGCATCACCGCGAGGCCGGGCAGCCCGATCAGGAAACCTGCCAGGCAGGTCCAGAGCCAGTCGGTGCGGTCGTTCGCGGCCAGCCAGTCCCGGGCCAACAGGCAGGCCACTCCGGCGACCGCCCAGATGATCATGCCGCCGGCGGCGAGCGGCACCATCGGTGGGTCCAGCGGCTCGGGGCGGGGTGCCTTCGAGAGCCGCACCGGGCCGGAATCGGCGTTCGGCGGGCGCAGTGGCGGCGACTCGGGCACCTGACCAGCGTACGTCCTGCGTGCCAGCCAGCGCGGTGCCGTCAGCCCGACGGTGCCGATCGATGTCGCGGAAGTAACCGAGATGACCTTTCTCGGTAACAGATGATCGGGACGATGCGCGCATCCATCCTTGTGATCAGCTGTGAGGACGCATGGCTACTGTTTCGGCGGAGACGAACGGGCCCGCCCCGGATCGTGCCCCGCGTAACGCTTTCGACCGGTACTTCGAGATATCCGCCCGTGGTTCCAGCCCTGGCCGCGAGGTACGCGGCGGGCTGGCCACCTTCTTCACGATGGCGTACATCGTGGTGTTGAACCCGCTGATCCTGGGCAGTGCCGTCGACGGCGAGGGGGCCAGTCTGGCCATCCCGGCGATCGCCGCCGCCACCGCCCTGGTCGCCGGGCTGATGACGCTGCTGATGGGCGTCGTCGCCCGGTTCCCGTTGGCCCTGGCCGCCGGGCTGGGGGTGAACGCCCTCGTCGCGTTCGAGATCGCGCCGCAGATGACCTGGGCCGACGCGATGGGACTGGTGGTCATCGAGGGCGTGATCATCCTGGTGTTGGTGCTGACCGGGTTGCGTACCGCCGTCTTCCGGGCCGTGCCCACCCAGCTGAAGACGGCGATCGGGGTCGGCATCGGACTCTTCCTGGCCCTGATCGGTTTCGTGAACGCCGGGTTCGTCACCGGCGGGACCGCATCGCCGCCGCTCGGCCTGGGCATCAACGGCATGATCGCCACCTGGCCCGCGTTCGTCTTCGTTCTCGGTCTGCTGCTCACCCTGGTGCTGGTGGTACGGAAGGTCCGTGGCGCCATTCTGATCGGCATCCTCGGCTCCACGGTGCTGGCGATCGTCGTCGAGGCGATCGGCCAGTTCGGTCCGGCCGGTGGGCCGGACGGCCAGCCCGGTGGTTGGGCGCTGACTGTGCCGAGCCTGCCCGAGCGGGTGGTAGGCATGCCGGACCTGTCGCTGCTCGGCAACTTCAGCGTGCTGGGTGCCTGGGATTCGGCGACCTGGCTGATCGCGCTGATGTTCGTCTTCACGCTGCTACTGACCGACTTCTTCGACACGATGGGCACCATGGTCGCGGTCGGCCAGGAGGGCGGCCTGCTCGACGACGAGGGGATGCCGCCGAGGACCAGGGAGATCCTGGTCGTCGACTCCATCGCGGCGGCGGCCGGCGGTCTGGCCAGCACGTCGAGCAACACCTCGTACATCGAAAGTGCCGCCGGGGTCGCGGAGGGTGCTCGGACCGGGGCGGCCAACCTGGTCACCGGCGCCCTGTTCCTGCTCGCGGTCTTTCTGTCGCCGTTGGTCGAGGTGGTGCCCTTCGAAGCGGCGTCGACCGCGCTCGTGGTGGTCGGCTTCCTGATGCTGACCGCGGTGCGCACCATCGACTGGACCGACTACCAGATCGCCATCCCGGCGTTCCTGACCATCGTGTTGATGCCGTTCACCTACTCGATCTCGAACGGGATCGGCGCGGGGGTGATCACCTTCGTGCTGATCAAGGTGGTGAAGGGCAGGGCCACGACGGTGCACCCGCTGCTGTACGGGGTGGCCGTGCTCTTCACGCTCTACTTCCTGCGTCACCCGTTGGAGTTGTTGATCGGCTGACCGGCCGCTGCCTCGACTGCCGTCACCGGCGGTACCCTGGGTGCCGCCGGTGACCGTGGTCATATCGGGTGGGCGATCGGGGTGTTCGTTAGTTAGGCTAACGAACGTGACGGAGTGGGCGGTGATGGGGGAGCAGGTCACGGCGACGCAACTGGCGACGTCCCTGCGTGACGCCATCACCCGACTCAACCGACGGGTCCGGCAGGCCCGCCCGGTCGGTGACCTGACGGTCACCCAGCTCTCGGCGCTGACCAGCCTGCAGCTGGCCGGTGCGCTGACACCACGGGAGCTGTCCGACATCGAGCGGGTCCAGCCACCGACGATGACAAAGATCGTCGCCAAGCTCGAGGAGCGTGGGCTGGTACGGCGTGCCCCGCATCCGACCGACGGTCGTCAGGTGATCCTGTCGGCGACCGAGTCGGGGCGCGAGGTGATCGTCGGGTTCGAGCGGATCCGGGACGAATGGCTCGCCGACCGGTTGGCCGCGTTGAGCCCCGCCGAACGCGACACGCTGCGGCAGGCCGCGGAGATCCTGCAGCAGGTCGCCCGCGGCTGACGCGACGAGCGTCGCCATCGGGTCCGCTTCGTCCCACGTGGATGACGCGTACGATCCGAGGAGGCGCACCCCGAGTGCGGGCGACACTGACCACCATCTTCCAGTCCCTACAGGTCCGCAACTACCGGATCTTCGCCACCGGGCAGCTGATCAAGCTGATCGGTGTGTGGATGATGTTCATCGCGCAGGACTGGCTCGTCCTGCAACTGTCGGACGACTCCGCCACCGCGCTCGGTGTGGTCGTCGCCCTCCAGTTCACCCCGGTCCTGCTGTTCACCCTGTTCTTCGGTCGGCTCGCCGACCGGTACGACAAGCGGCTGCTGCTGTTCATCGCCAACACGATGTGGCTCGTGCTGTCCATCGCGATGAGCGTGCTGGTGCTGACCGGCGTGGTGGCCCTATGGCACGTGTTCGTCTTCGCCGCGCTGCTCGGCGTCGGCAACTCGCTCGAGACCCCGGTCCGCCAGGCGTTCGTCTCGGAACTCGTCGGCACCCCGCTGCTGCCCAACGCCCTGGCGCTGTCCTCGGCGACCTTCAACACCGCCCGCATCGTCGGCCCGGCCGTGGCCGGCCTGGCGATCGCGGCCTTCGACGTGGGTCCAGTCTTCCTGATCAGCGCGATCGCGTCGGCGGCGCCGCTGATCGGGTTGATCCAGATGCGGGCCGGCGACCTGTACCGCGCCGACCTGCCCGTTGGCGGCGTTCGCGATGCGGCGAAGGTGATGGACGGGCTGCGCTACGTGGCCCGCCGGCCCGACCTGATGCTGCCGATGGGCCTGATGGCCGTGATGGGTCTGCTGCTGTTCAACTTCCAGCTCACCCTCGCCGCCCTGGCCAAGACGGTGTTCAACACCGGTGCGGCGTCGTTCGGCCTGTTCACCACGGCGTTGGCCACCGGCGCGTTGGCCGGTGCGTTGGCCGCCAGTGGCCGGCGGGGTCGCCCGTCGGTCTACGCGGTGCTCGGCAGCGGGTTGGCGTTCGCCGGGCTCGGCACCCTGGTCGGCCTGGCCCCGGTGTACTGGGTGGTGGTGGTGCTGCTGGTGCCGACCGGCTTCTTCATGGTCTATTTCGCGCAGGCGTCCAATCAGCGGGTGCAACTCGGCGTCGACGCCGCGTTCCGGGGTCGGGTGATGGCGCTGTGGGTGCTGGTCTTCCTGGGTACCAACCCGGTCGGCGCGCCGGTGATCGGCTGGGTCGCCGAGCACGTCGGCGCCGGGGCGAGCATCTGGCTGGGCGGGTTGGCGTCGTTCCTGGTCGCGGCGGCCGCGCTCGCCTGGCAGTTGCGCCGCACCGGTGGCCGACTGCGGCTGCGCTGGACCGCCCCGCTACCCCGGTTCTACGTCCGCACCTACCTCCGCGACGATCTTGCACTTATCGAGAGGTAATGTCTGGTTTGTCGGTCGATAAGTGCAAGATCGCCGCGAGCGTGGGGGGCTGGGCGTTGCTACCAGGCCCAGGCTTCGGGGCCTGGACCGCCGTTGCCGACCGGCGGGAAGAGCTCGTCCAACCGGGCGAGAGCACCCGCGTCGAGAATGATGTCGAAGGCCGCCACCGAGCCGTCCAACTGCTCGACCGTGCGGGGGCCGATGATCGGGGCGGTCACCCCGGGTCGGGACAGCAACCAGGCGAGCGCGACATCCGCCGGGTCGTGACCCAGCTCGGCACAGAACTTCTCGTACGCCTCGATGGTGCCGCGGTGCTTGGCCAGCGCATCGGCGGAACGGCCACTGGCCGACCGCGCCTTCTCCCCGGCGGACTCCTTGCGGATGGCGCCGCTGAGCAGCCCGCCGTGCAGCGGTGACCAGGCAATGATCCCGAGCCCGTGGTGCTGGGCGGCCGGCACGACCTCAAGCTCGACGTACCGGGTCAGCAGGTTGTAGATGCACTGCTCGGCGACGAGGCCGAGGAAGTTGCGGCGGCCGGCCGCCTCCTGCGCGGCGGCGATGTGCCAGCCGGCGAAGTTGGACGACCCGACGTAGATCACCTTGCCCTGGGCGACGAGGGTCTCCATCGCCTGCCAGATCTCCTCCCACGGCGTCTCCCGTGAGACGTGGTGCATCTGGTAGAGATCGATCCAGTCGGTCTGCAGCCGGCGCAGCGAGTCCTCGCAGGCCCGGATGATGTGCCGGGCGGAGAGACCCCGCTCGTTCGGCCAGTCGCCCATCTTCCCGTACACCTTGGTGGCCAGGACTACCTTGTCCCGCCGGCCGCCGCCCTGGGCGTACCAGCGGCCGATGATCTTCTCGGTGACGCCCTCGCCCTGCTGCCAGCCGTAGACGTTCGCCGTGTCGTGGAAGTTGATCCCGTGCTCCAGCGCGCGGTCCATGATCGCGAAGCTGCCGGGTTCGTCGGTCTGTGGTCCGAAGTTCATCGTGCCGAGGCACAGCCGGCTCACGGACAGTCCGGTCCGACCAAGGTGGGTGTACTCCATGGGAGTCACCCTGCCATGCCCGGCCCGGGACCGCCGCCCGCGCAGCGTCCGAACTCGTCAACGCCGGCACGCGCGCGGCCGGGGCCAGGTCAGCGGCTGCGCCCGAGCGGCCGGGGCCAGGTCAGCGGTTGTGCTCGAGCGGCCAGGTCAGGAACTGGCGCGGTCGGCCGGGCCGCTGCCGAAGAGCACGTCGTCCCAGCTGGGGAGCCGCTTGCGGGGCTTACCGGAACTGTCCGCCGGGGTTTCGCTGCTGCCGGTGGCGGCCCGCCGGGGCCGCAGCACCGCCAGCGACGGCACCGCGGGGACCTCCTTGGGCGCGTCGGCATCGTCGTCGAAGGCGGAACCAGCTCCGCCGCCGAGCAGCGCGGCGGCACCGCCGGCGGCCGGACGCTGCCGAGGCGGCTCGACGGTGGCCGCCGGCTCCAACCCACGGCCGGCCGCCGAACCGAGCGGGCGGTCGAGAGAGGCGAGCAGCGCGTCGCGGCCCGCGCGGATCGGATCCCGGCTGGGGCGCGGCGCGTCGCCGGGCGAGGCAGGCAGCCCGTGCCCGCCGCGGCTCAACTCGCCGCGTGACGGCCCGGGCAGGGCGTGTCCGCCCCGGTCCGGGGTCGGCTCCTGGCCGAGAATCTGGGTCGGCCGCTCGGCGCAGAGGTACTGTGCCATGTCGTCGTGCGGGGAGATGACCTGACGGCTCTTGTCGAGCTCCCAGATCGCCTGGGCGGTGGCCTTGCCGGACGGCCAGGTGGCGATGATCCGCCAGGTGCCGTCGTCGCGGCGGTAGGCGTCCCAGGAGATCTTCTCGGCGTCGATGCCGTGCTGGGCCAGCCGGCCGTCGACGACCTCGGCGAGCGGGGCGCCCTTGTCGGAGTTCTTCACCCGGGTACGCCGAGCGTGCTGGGCGAGCATCGCCCGCTCCTGCAGCACCGGGCCGGCGTACCGCAGCACCCGGTCGACCGGAACGCCAGCGATCCGGGCGACGTCGTCGGCGGACTCACCGGACCGGATGCGGGCCTGGATGTCGCGCGGAGAAAGCGAAGGTTTGGCGTCGCCGGGGGCGCCAGCCACGGTCAACGTGGCCGGGGCGCTGCCGGGCTCGGCCTGCACCGCGGTGGAGATCCGGTCGTCGATGGGCAGGGCGAGCAGCCGGCCCACCTCATCGGCGAGGACCAGGGCCTGACCGTCCTCGGAGAGGGCGACGAAGCGTACTGGGCGCATCGCGTTGCCTCCGTCCCGCTGAGCTGCCCCACGCCGCAGGTCGACCTGTCCCCGGCGTCCTTCGAGACACGGTACGCCGATAAGTCACCCGATGGGAGTAGGCCACGCCGGGCATGTCGAGTGAGCTGCCTCGATTCGGCCGGTCGGCGGGCTGGGGGACCAGGACAGCGGCTGAGGGGAACTGCGTCGATGGCTACGGCAAGTCACCCGTTATCCGGCATAGTACCGGAAATTGGTCGGTTCAGCCACAATAGATGACTGAACCGACCAGGTGCCGGTGGGTCAGAGTCGCTCGATCACGAAGTCGACGCAGGCGGTCAGCGCCTCCACGTCGGCCGGGTCCACCGCCGGGAACAGCGCCACCCGCAGCTGATTGCGGCCGAGTTTGCGGTACGGCTCGGTGTCGACGATGCCGTTGGCCCGCAGAGCCCTGGCGATCGCGGTGGCGTCCACGCCATCGGCGAAGTCGATCGTGGCGACGACGTTCGAGCGCAACGCCGGGTCGCTGACGAACGGGGTCGCGACCGGGGACCGTTGCGCCCACCCGTAGACCGCCGCGGCGCTCTCCGCGGTGCGCTTCGCCGCCCAGGAGAGCCCGCCCTGGGCGTTCATCCAGTCGGTCTGCTCGGCGGCCAGGAATATCGTCGCCAGCGCCGGGGTGTTGTAGGTCTGCTCCAGTCGGGAGTTGTCGATCGCGGTGACCAGGTCCAGGAACGCCGGGATGTACCGGCCGGAGGCCTTGATCTGCGCCGCGCGCTCCAGGGCGGTCGGCGACATCAACGCCAGCCAGATGCCGCCGTCGGAACCGAAGCACTTCTGCGGCGCGAAGTAGTAGACGTCGGTCTCGGCCGGGTCGACGTCGAGACCGCCGGCGCCCGAGGTCGCGTCGATCAGCATCAGGGCACCGTCGTCGGCGCCGGCGACCCGGTTGATCGGCACCGCGACCCCGGTGGAGGTCTCGTTCTGCGGGGTGGCGTAGACGTCCACGCCCGCCTCGGCGACCAGAGCCGGCGCTGAACCGGGATCCGACTTGTGGACCGTCGGCTCACCGAGGAACGGGGCGTCGCGTACCGACTTGGCGAACTTGGCCCCGAACTCACCGAAGCTGGCGAACTGGGCCCGGTCCCGGACCAGGCCGAAGGTGGCGACCTCCCAGAACGCGGTGGTGCCGCCGTTGCCGAGGATCACCTCGTAGCCCGGCGGCAGGGCGAAGAACTCGGCGATCCCGCGACGTAGCCGGGCGACCTCGTCGCGGACCGTCTTCTGCCGGTGCGACGTGCCCAGGTAGCTGGTGGCGACCTCGGACAGCGCGGAGACGGCGGCCGGGCGGACCTTCGACGGCCCGCAGCCGAACCTGCCGTCGGCGGGCTTGATCTCCTCTGGGATGCGGATTGTCGCAACGTCAGCCACGGTTGTCAGCGGTCCTTCCAGGTGCGCGATGGGTCTCGCATCCTCCCACCAACGGCGGTGGGGGATCGGTCTCCCATCCTCGCACCAACGGCAGCGGGCCCGGGGCAGGGTCCCACGCCTGCGACTGAGGCGTGCCCCACATCCCGGGCCCGGTGCGGTCGATCTACTGGTCGCCGGTTCGCGCCGAGTCGAGACGGGACTCGACGAGCCGAGACCGGCTACGGCGTCAGACGTCGTGCGGGACGGCGTCCCAGCCGGCGACGTCGTGCGGCTTGCGGGGGGCCGGGCCGACGTAGCGCGCCGACGGCCGGACCAGCCGCTCGAGCCGCTTCTGCTCCAGCACGTGCGCGCTCCACCCGCCCATCCGGGCACAGGTGAACATCGAGGTGAACATGTGCGCCGGCACCTCGGCGAAGTCGAGCACCACGGCCGACCAGAATTCGACGTTGGTGGCCAGAACCCGATCCGGCTTGCGGTTGTGCAGCTCCTCCAGCGCGGCCTTCTCCAGCGCCTCGGCGACCTCGTAGCGGGGCGCGCCCAGCTCCTTGGCGGTGCGCCGCAACACCCGGGCCCGGGGGTCCTCGGCCCGGTAGACCCGGTGGCCGAAGCCCATCAGCCGTTCGCCGCGATCGAGTACGCCCTTGACGTACGACTCGGCGTCGCCGCTGCGCTCCACGCCCTCGATCATGTGCAGCACGCGGGACGGGGCACCACCGTGCAGCGGGCCGGAGAGCGCGCCGATGCCCGACGAGATGCAGGCGGCGGCGTCGGCTCCGGTCGAGGCGACCACCCGGGTGGTGAAGGTGGAGGCGTTCATGCCGTGTTCAGCGGCGGAGATGAAGTACGCGTCCACGGCCTTGACATGCCGCGGATCCGGCTCACCCCGCCACCGGCGCATGAACCGTTCGACGATGGTCTGCGCCTTGTCGATCTCTTTCTGCGGCACGGCCGGCAGGCCGAGGCCGCGGGCGGACTGGGCGACGAACGACAGCGCGGTGACCGACACCCGGGCCAGGTCGGCGCGGGCCTGCTCGTCGGAGATGTCGAGCAGTTGGGACAGCCCCCAGTACGGCGCGAGCATGGCGACCGCGGACTGGACGTCGACCCGGATGTCACCGGAGTGCACCGGCACCGGGAACGGCTCGGCCGGCGGCAGACCCGGCCCGAAGCGCCCGTCGACCAGTAGTGCCCAGACGTTGCCGAAGGAGACCTGCCCGATCAGATCTTCGATGTCGACGCCGCGATACCGTAGGGCACCGCCTTCCTTGTCAGGTTCGGCGATTTCCGTCTCGAAGGCGATCACACCTTCGAGCCCCGGCTTGAAGTCGGACATATGGCTCTCCTGGGTGGGGATTTGGGTGGTCCTGCCCGAGCGCCCGGTAGAACTGCTGCAGGCGGCCCTCAGTGGCGGTGCGTGCGTTGTTGCCTGGTAGGTGACGCGACGAGTTGCCTGGAGTGGGTCTCGGCTACTTGCCTGGTGGGTACCCAGCGTAAGTTCGACCATGGGGGTAGCCCTAGTTCAGGAGAGCGACGTGACGGGAGACACACCACGACCGGGCCCGATGCGTCGTGACTACCGCGATGCCCCCCAGCTGCGCCGGGGTGACCTCGCCGCCGACTGGTGCGCCCAGTTCGGGCGGTGGTTCGCCGACTCGGTGGCGGCGGACCTGCCCGAGCCCAACGCCATGGTCCTGGCTACGGCGGACGTCGATGGTCGGCCCAGCTCCCGCACCGTGTTGTTGAAGGGCTACGACGAGTCCGGATTCGTGTTCTTCACCAACCACCGGTCGCGAAAGGGCGTCGAGGTCGCCGGCAATCCCGCCGCCAGTTTGCTATTCCCCTGGTTCGCGATCTCCCGTCAGGTGGAGGTGCGTGGGGCGGTGGTGGCGGTGTCCCGGGCCGAGACCGAGGCGTACTTCGCGACCCGGCCGAGGGGATCGCAACTGGGCGCCTGGGCCAGCCCGCAGTCACAGGTGGTGGCGGACCGGGCCGCGGTCGACGCGGGTCTGGTCGCGGCCCGGCGCCGGTTCCCGGAGCCGGTCGAGGTGCCGCCGCCACCGCACTGGGGTGGCCTGCGGGTGGTGCCGGAGACGGTCGAGTTCTGGCAGGGCCGGGCCAGCCGGCTGCACGACCGGTTCCGGTACCGGCGGAAGCCGGCCGGCGACTGGCTGATCGAGCGCCTGGCGCCGTAGTCACACATCGCAGAGCTACCTTTAATTTACTCTTAGCTATTGTGGATCACGGGCTTCCAGATGGGGCGACCGCGCGACCGACCCGTTATCGTCGCGACATGGACAACGTCGATGCACGTCCGGGCCCACCGTCCGGAGCGCAGTGGACGATCGCGGCGGACGGGCACGAGGCCGTCGTGGTCGAGGTGGGTGGCGGACTGCGGACGTACCGGGCCGGTGGCCTCGACTACGTCGACGGGTACGCCGAGGACGAGATCTGTGTCGGCGGGGCCGGCCAGGTGCTGATGCCGTGGCCGAACCGCATCCGCGACGGCCGTTACACCTTCGGCGGTGCCACCCGTCAACTGCACCTGTCCGAGCCGGCCCGGCACACGGCCCTGCACGGACTGGTGTGCTGGCTGCCCTGGCAGCTGGTGTCCAAGGCGGCCGACGAGGTGGTGGTCGGCTGCACACTGCCGGCCCACCCGGGCTACCCGTGGTCGTTGGTGCTGCGTACCCGCTGGCAGGTCGGCACCGATGGTCTGCGCGTCACCCATCAGGCGACCAACGTCAGCGCGGAGCCGGCGCCGTTCGGTCTCGGAGTCCACCCGTACCTGCGGCTGCCGGACACCGCCGTCGAGGACCTGACCGTGCACCTGCCGGCGCGCAGCAGGGTGCTGGTGGATGGTCGGCTGCTGCCGATCGGCGCGGCGAAGGTGGCCGGCAGCGAGTACGACTTCACCACGCCCCGGCGGATCGGTGCCACCGTGCTGGACACCGCCTTCGGCGACCTCGAGCGTGACTCGGCCGGCGGGTCGGCGGCCCGGTTGTCCAACCCGGACGGATCGGTCGGCGTGACCGTCTGGGCCGATCCGTCCTTCGGCTGGTGGCAGCTGTTCAGCGGGGACACCTTGACGGGGTCGCGCTATCGCCGGTCGGTGGCGGTGGAGCCGATGACCTGCCCGCCGGACGCGTTCCGCTCCGGGCGGGACCTGATCGTGCTGGAGCCGGCCGAGACCTGGCAGGCGAGCTGGGGCATCCGTCCCGGTACTGAGGCTGCCGACCCGGGTACGGGACACCGGTGATGGAACTCGACGACGTGATCCGCCGGCGGCGGATGGTGCGCAACTACGATCCGGACCGGCCGGTGCCGGCCGAGGTCGTCGACCGACTCCTGGACAACGCGATCCGGGCGCCGTCAGCCGGCTTCTCCCAGGGCTGGGGCTTCCTGGTGCTGGACCAGCCCGCCGACCGCGAGCTGTTCTGGGCCGCGACGACCCCGGTGGCGGCGGATCCGGACGAGAACCGGCGCGACAACTGGCTCACCGGGATGAGTCGTGCTCCCTTGATCATCGTCCCGCACGCGAACCGCTCGGCCTACCTCGACCGGTACGCGCAGCCGGACAAGGGCTGGACGGACCGGGACGAGGCGCGTTGGCCGGTGCCGTACTGGCACATCGACACCGGGTTCGCGGCGCTGTTGATGCTGCTGACCGTGGTGGACGAAGGGCTGGGAGCCTGCTTCTTCGGCATCCCCCCCGAACGTACGTCGAGCTTCCGGGACGCCTTCGGCGTTCCGGACGAATTCGCCCCGATCGGTGCGATCACTGTCGGCTACCGGGCACCGGATGCCCGGTCCCCGTCGTTGCGCCGGGGTCGTCGATCCGTCGACGAGGTCGTTCATCGCGGCCGGTGGACCACCTGGTCCGGAGTCGCCGACAGCGGGGATCGACTCGGTCGGTGAAGGAAACTCGCTAGGCTGGCAGGCACGCTGGCGGTGGGTGGGACCGGCGACTCGACTCGACGCGGCGGCGGTGGTGGTGCAGTGGGCACGATATTCGGTAGGCGACATGGGAGGAGCGCGCCGTCGTGATCTTCAAAGCGGTGCGGGACGGTCGTCCATACCCTGAGCACGGGCTGACACTCAAGCAGTGGGCCGAGATTCCGCCCCGGCCCCTGCGGCTGGATCAGCTGATCACCACCAAGCGGGAGCTGGCGCTGGACAAGCTGTTGGCCGAGGACTCGACGTTCTACGGCGACCTCTTTCCCCACGTGGTCCAGTGGAACGGGTCCCTCTACCTGGAGGACGGGCTGCACCGGGCGCTGCGGGCGGCGCTGCAGCAGCGCAACCAGATTCACGCCCGGGTGTACCTGTTCGTTCCGGTGCCGGCCGCGGGCTGACGGATTCGGGCTGACGGCCGGCTCAGCGGTCGGCGTGAGCCTGCGGATGCGGTTGTCGTACCGGGGCCGTACGGTGTGCCCAGACGACCCAGTCGGGTGGGCCGTCGTCTGGTGAGGACGGTGATCACGATGTCCCGCAGCGGCGATGTCAACACACCAACCCGGGAGTTTCCGGAATATCCGGAAGGCCAGCCGGGGTCGCAGCCGTCCGTCGCCGACCCCGGTTCGGGTGGCTTTCGGCGCGGGCTCTTCTGGTTCGCTGGCGTGATCGGGCTGGTGGTGGTGCTGGTGCTGAGCACCCAGGCCGCCGGCCTGCTGCCGAGTTGGCGCAACCCCTTTGCGCAGCAGGAGACGGACCGCACCCAGCCGCCGGTGCTGCAATCGATCCAGGACCTGAGCAGGTTCGTCGCGGCGGAGGGTAGCTTCCAGGTGGTCGTCGACCTGGAACAGGACCGACGGTACGTTCCGGACTTTCTGCTTAATCAACGCACTCTCTTCGTAGGCGTCGGAACAGTAGAAGCATACGTTGATTTCGGGCAGATTGGTGAAGATGCCATCTCTGTCATCGAAGACGGCACTTCTGTGCAAATTAGTCTTCCGGCGCCACAGTTGACCGATGCTGACCTCGATCTGACCAAGAGCTACGTATTCGCCGAGCAACGTGGGCTGCTCAATCGTCTCGGCGAGGTTTTCGGTGGTGACCCGAACCGCCGGCGGCAGGTCTACGAGTTGGCCGAGGAGCGGATAACCGCTGCGGCCAGCGAGAGTGGGATCGCGGAACGGGCCGAGGAGAACACCAGTAAGATGCTCACCGGCCTGCTCCGGTCGCTGGGCTACGACGCGGTTTCCATCACATACGTCGCATTTTGATTCAAAATCGTTGTCGAATGGTCGACGCCGCAACTCGAGTGCAAGTGGTTCAAACCCGGGAAAGTGAAAGATCATCTCGATCATGATCGTTCGGTGCTGTGGTTATTTTGGCGAGTTGGGGACGCATGTCGAGGGTCGCGCGCGCTACAGTGCCATCGAGGGCCGAATTGATAGCGGGGACGAAGTCGGACTGAATCATTTTCACACCTGACCGCGGCTGGCCTGACCGCGGGCAAACCCAGTTAGGGGTGAAACCGTGGCGCTGCCGGTGCGCAACGATCCGGTCGAGGTGACTGTTCTCCTGCCGTGCCTCAACGAGGCGGAGACGCTCGAAGTGTGCATCCGCAAGGCCCGTCGCGCTCTCGACGAACTCGGCATCGCGGGTGAGGTGCTGGTGAGTGACAACGGCTCCACCGACGGCTCGCAGGAGATCGCCGTACGGTCCGGTGCCCGCGTCTCCCACGCCCCGATCAAGGGGTACGGCGGTGCACTGATCAACGGTCTCGATCAGGCCCGCGGCCGATACGTGATCATGGCTGACGCGGACGACTCGTACGACTTGTCCAATCTCGAGCCTTTCGTCGAGGCATTGCGCAACGGTCACGACGTGGTCATGGGCAACCGGTTCCGGGGTGGCATCGCCCCAGGTGCGATGCCTGCCCTGCACCGCTATCTCGGCAACCCGGTCCTGTCCTGGCTCGGCCGTCACCTGTTCGATCTCAAGATCGGCGACTTCCACTGCGGGATCCGCGGCTTCGACCGGGATCGCATCCGGCTACTGCAGCCGTGTATGCCGGGCATGGAGTTCGCCTCCGAGCTGGTGGTCCGGGCCGCACTCAACGGGTACGACATCGTCGAGGTCCCGACCACCCTCCACCCCGACGGCCGCAGCCGACCCCCGCATCTGCGTACCTGGCGGGACGGGTGGCGACACCTGCGGTTCCTGCTGGTCTTCGCCCCACGAAAGATGCTCATCTGGCCGGGCGCGGCACTCTTCCTGGGCGGTCTCGTCGGCACCGCGCTGCTCGAGTTCGGTCCGCTCGTCGTCGGCGGCATCGGATTCGACGTCAGCACCCTGGTCTACACCTGTCTCGCGATGCTCGCCGGTGCACAGTTGCTGCTGTTCGGGGCGTTCGCGCAGATCTACGGCAGGTACGAGGGCATCACCAATCTGCGGCAGGCGGACCGCTGGAGCAGATACCTCAAACTGGAGACCTGTACCGCCGGCGGAGTCGCGCTGATCCTGCTCGGATTGGTCGGCACCGTCGTGGCGATCGCCACCTGGGGAGCGAGCGGCTTTGGCTCCCAGGACGTCAGCGCCACTATGCGGGTGGTGCTGCCCTCGTCGACGGCGATCGGGCTCGGTGCGACACTCATCTTCGCCGGGCTCTTCTCCAGCCTGCTCAGCCTGCGTCGGGTCTCGGTGGCGGTCGCCGACCAGGAGGTCGCATCCCCGAGCACCCTGGCCACGACCGCCGGGTGACCGACGTGGGGTAGCCGACTTCCAACCACCAGACATCGCCGAACCTACCCGGACATTGCCGGCAGCTGACGGAGCGAAATGACGGTCGACGCACCCCCGCTCGATGTCGACGGTGTGCCGCACTGGCCGGCCGGCGAGGACGTCCCAGGCCCGCCCGGTGCCGCGAAACGGGCCGGCGGTCGCCGGTGGAGCAAACCGGCCGGTCACCCCGGCGTACTCGCGGTGCTGACCTGGCTGCTCGCGACGCCGGTCGCGTTCGTCCTGCCGGGGTTGATGGGCAAGAGCCCGTTCACGGTGGCGGGGCGAGCCCTGCCGATCGCCGGTGGCCTGCTACTCGTCTGCTTCGGCGTACTGGTCGCTGCGGCCGTCCGCCGCTGGGCGCCGGCGGCGACGGAGGCACTTGCCGGAATCAGCGCCGGACTGGCGGCCGCCTGGCTGGTGCTGGTCCTGCGCGCGGCGCTGCACGGCACGCCGTTCGGCTTCGGTGGTCTCGGCGGTGACATGCTACGGATGTCCGCCGCCGCGACCCGGTACACCGTGACCATGACCAGCTCCGACACCATGCTGCCCGGGTTGCCGTCGGAGTATCCGCCGTTGTACTCCTGGCTGGTCGGCCGGTCCGCCGTGCTGCTCGACCAGCCGGCCTGGCAGATGCTCGGCGACGCCGAGGTGCTGTTGCTCTCGGCGTCGTTGCTGGCCGGCTTCCTGTTGTGGCGTCGCCAGGTCGGGGCCTGGGCGGCGTTGGCGGTGTCCTGCGTCGGGGTGCTGGCCTGGTCCGACCCACGCAAGGCGTACGAGGTCCTGGCCTTGATGATCTTCATCCCGTGGGTGGTGGAGACCTTTACCCGGCCGCCGCGCGAGCGGCTGCACTGGCTGACCGCCGGACTGCTCGGCGGCCTGATGGTGGTGCTCTACCAGGCCTGGATGGTCTACGCCGCGCTCGGCCTGATGGTGCTCGTCGTGCTGGCCTGGCGAGCCGAGCCGGACCGTCGTTCCTACCTCCGGCGGCTGGTGCTGGTCGCGACCGTCGCGACCGTCACCTCCTGCTGGTACGTCCTGCCGTACCTGTGGGCGCTGCTCACCGATGGCGGCGGTCAGTTGGTGTCCGATCTCTACGCGTCGCCGTACTACCTGCACGGGCTGCTGCCGTTCCTGGAGTCGGGGGAGGGCAACCTGCTGCTTCGGGGGCTGCAGGCGGTCGGCCTGCTCGGCATGGCCTGGCTGGTGCGCTCCACCTGGTGGGCCCGGCCGCTGCTGCTGATCGCGGCGGCGGCGTTCGCGTACCGGCTGCTGTCGCTCGTCCGGTTTCTGCTCACCGGGCACACCGGTTTCGCCCACTACACCCTGCGGCTGTACGGGGTGGTGCTGGCCATCGCCGGGGTGCTGACCGTCGTGCACGTCGTGCCGCCGCTGCTGCGCCGGCTGCGGATCGCCCCGCCGGTCGGGCTGGCGGGCGTACCGCTCGCGATCCTGCTGGCCTGGGGCGTCACGTCGTACACGGCCGCCTGGACGCCGGGCGCGAACGGTGCGGGATCGTCCTACGCCACCGCCGCCCACACCGAGCCACTGCCTGGTGGTGGCTATCCGCGTTTCGCGCCGGACTCCGGTCGCGCGGTCTGGTTCCCGATCGAGCCGGTGCGGCAGGCGGTCGAGGACGCCGCCGGACCGGATCCCGACCTGGTGACGCTCAGCGTCGACGAACGGCTCTTCTCATACCTGCCCTGGCCCGGGTACCTGAGCAACGACCGCACCGCCGGGGGGACCCTTTCCCGGTGGGACGAACGGCGCAGCGAACTGCGCGAGCTGTCCGAGCAACGGGACCCGGCGGCCTTCGCCGCCCAGTCGGGCGCGACCGTGTTCGGCCCGATCGACGTGTTCGTGCTGACCAGGTCCGGTGACGAGCTGATCTGGGCGGACCTGCGCTTCCACCGGGAGCAGTTCGACGAGCGGTACTGGGTGATCCGCGAGGACCTGCCGGAGCAGGTGGCGGTCTACGTCCGCCGGTGACCACCGTGCCGGTACGTGTCCGTCGGTGACCTCAGCGGTCCTCGTTCGGCATCACGATCCACAGCGCCAGATAGATGATCACCTGAGTGCCCGGGAGCAGCAGGGAGAGCACGAAGATCAGCCGCACCATCCCGGCCGACATGCCGAAACGCTGGGCCAGGCCGGCGCAGACACCGGCGAACATCCGTCCGTTGCGGGGGCGTACCAATCTGCGGCTCATCGCGATCTCCTCGTCCTGTAGCGTCTTGGCGCGGTCGACCATCTTCCACGGTAGGTACACCGGCACCCGGCGTCCTCGGTCGCTGGACTGATCCGTGGTGGCCACTCCCGTACGGGACATACCCGGATCCGCTCAAGATCATCGCAGCGGATCGAGCACGACCAGGCCGGCGTTCGCCCACCGGACGCTCGGGCTACCCGTCTCGTTCACTGACTGCTAACCTTGCCCGCGTCGTCCCCGCCGGTGCGTACGGATGGCAATCCTTCGGAGCGCCCTTGGCTGCTCCCGGCACGCCGAGACGGAAGCGCACGATGTGACTCTGGCGATCCTGGCCCCCCGGCTGCCTGGCTTTTCGACCAGTCCGGGGGAACTGCGTACCTCGGGTGGGGCTTCGCTCACCAGCCGACTCCAGGCACAGCTGGCCACCGCCACCGCCGCCGAGGCGCAGGTGACGGACCTGCGCGGCCTGGCAGCCCTCGCCGAGCGGTCCGACCAGCCGATCCTGCTCTGTGCCGCCGACGTGGTCGCTCATACCGAGGTGTTCCGGCTGCTGGACGCCGGACCACCGGTGAGCACCCGGGCGTTGCTGCTGCCGCCGGGGCAGACGGACAGCGTCGGCGCGACCCGGCCGACTACCCGCCGTGGTCGGCTCGTCGCGGTGCCCGCCGACGGCGGCGACCCTGCCGGGCGCACCGACGGCAGCGGATCCGCCTTCGGTGGGGTGCTGCGGGTCGGTGTCACCGACCTGCCGGCGCTGGCCGTGGCCGCCCGTCGGGTCGCAGACCGGGCCCACGCGGCCGGCTGCCATCCGCTCGACGACGTGCTCGACGAGTTGGTGGCCGGCGGTGCCACCGTCGCCGCGTACCCGCTGCGGGAGCTGGTCGCCCGGCGAGTCGCCGACCAGACCGAATTGGTCGAGGCGGAGACCGAGGTGCGCGCCGTCGACCCGGACCGGGCCCGGCTGCGGCTGGCGGTCAAGGAACACGACGACCTGTTCGCCACGTACTGCGTGAGTAGCTGGTCGCCGAAGGTGACCAAGCTTGCCGCCGGCCTCGGGCTGAGCCCGACCGGCGTCACCGCGATTTCGGTCGCCGTCGCGGCGGCCGCGGCGGCGCTGTTCGCCGTCGGTGACCGGCCGCTGCTGCTGCTCGGCGGGGTGCTGCTCTACCTCGGATTCGTACTCGACTGCGTGGACGGTCAGCTCGCCCGGTACACCGGGCGGTTCAGCGCCTTCGGTGGCTGGCTGGACACCATCGCCGACCGGGGCAAGGAGTACCTGGTCTACGCCGGCCTCGGGATCGGGGCGGAGCTGGCCGGGCACGGCGACGGCTGGCTGTTGGCCACCGGCGCGATCATGCTGCAGACCGTCCGGCACATGACCGACGCCTGGTACGGGGCACTGCACGACGAGGCGGTCCGACAGGTCCCCGCCGCCACCGACACCTCAGCCCCGGCCGGTGTGGGCAGCCGGCTCAGCCAGGTCTCCGACCGGGTGCTGGCCGCTCCCGGATCGCCGATCTACTGGGCCAAGCGCACCATCGTCTTCCCGATCGGTGAGCGGTGGGCACTGATCGCGGTCACCGCCGCGCTGTTCGGACCGCGGATCAGCCTGCTCGCCGTACTCGGCTGGGGGGTACTCGCCGCCGGCTACACACTGGCCCTGCGTACGCTGCGGGCCCGCTCGATGCGGGTCCCGGTGCTCGCCGCGGTCGACACGGCCCGGTACCGCGACGACAGCTCGTCCGTCCGCCGGTTCACCCGCCGCCCCGCCGTCGGGCCAGCCCCGGCCGCCACCCCCGCCGCTGCGGTGCCGGCAGCGGCCGGCCAGTTGCCGATCGTCCTGGCCGCCGTGGCCGCGGCGGCCGTCCTGCTGCTGCTCGCCGGCACCGGGTTGTCCCCGGCTTCCGGCGCGGCGTCGCTGCTGGTCGGCGGGGGCGCCGTGCTGCTGGCCGGCATCGCCAGCGCCGTTCGGCCGGCCAGCGGCGCTCTCGACTGGCTGGTCCCGGCCGGGCTGCGGGCCGCCGAACTCCTCATCGTGGTCGCGGCCGGCACGGCCGCCGAGGTACCCCCGGCGATCATCTACGGCCTGCTGCTGGTTGTCGCGCTGCACCACTACGACCTCACCGCCCGGCTGGAGAAGCGGCTCGGTGCGCCCGCGCTGCACCGGTGGAGCCTCGGCTGGGACGGCCGGCTGCTGCTGGTCGTCACGGCGACCGCCGGCCCGCTCCTGCTCGCCGCCGCGCTGCCGGACGTGTCGCGCCCGGCCCTGATCGCGAGCGTGGGGCTCACCGCGCTCACCTGCTACCTGGCGGTGCACTTCATCGCCACCGCCGTGATCGACCAGCTTCGCCCAGTCGCTGCGGCACCGGTCCCCGCCCGGACCCCCGCCCCCCGGCAAGCCGCTGCCGCGGTGTCGACCCTCAACGCCGCCGGCCGCCCCGCCGGCTCGAACATAGGTGAGATCGAATGACCCTGATCAGCATCGTTGTGCCGGTCTACAAGGTGCAGGGTTACCTGCGGGAGTGCCTCGACTCCATCCTCGGCCAGTCGTTCACCGACGTGGAAGTGATCGCGGTGGACGACTGCTCGCCGGACACCTCCGGGGAGATTCTCGCCGAGTACGCCGCCCGCGATCCCCGGCTGACCGTGCTGTCGCTGCCGACCAACGCCGGTCTCGGGGGTGCCCGCAACGCCGGCCTGGACGTGGCGACCGGTGAATATGTCTGGTTTCTCGACAGCGACGACTGGCTGTCCGTGGGTGCGCTGCGGGCGGTCGCCAACCGGCTACGCGACACCACGCCGGACGTACTGATCGTCGACCACGTACGGGTCTTCTGGAACAACCGCGCGACGGGCAGCGCACTGCGTCAGGCGTTCCCGACCACGCCGGGTGAGGCGGTGTTCGACGTGTCGACCCGGCCGGAGACGCTCCGGGTGCTGCACACCGCCTGGAACAAGGTCACCCGTCGGGAGTTCCTCGTCGACCTCGGGCTGCGCTTCGCCGACGGCTGGTACGAGGATGTGTCGTTCACCTTCCCGCTGCTGGTGGCGGCCGAGCGGGTCACCGTACTCGACCGGGTCTGCGTCAACTACCGGCAGCGCCGCACCGGCGCGATCACCCGGACCCGCAGCCCTCGGCACTTCGAGATGTTCGACCACTGGGGGCACACGTTCGACTGGCTGGATGCCCGGGGCGGGCCGCGCGTCGACGCCGTGCGGCCGCAGTTGTTCGCGCTGATGATCGCCCACTATCTGATGGTGCTGGGACACAGCGGCCGGCTGCCCCGGGAACTGCACCGGCAGTTCTTCGCCCGGGCGCACGCCGACTATCAGCGGCGGCTGCCGCCCGGCGGGTACCCGGTGCCCGACGGACTCGAAGGGCTCAAGCGCCGACTGCTGGCCGCCGACCGCTGGCGTACCTTCGCCGCGCTGCGGGCCGGGCAACGCGCCCGAAAGAAGCTGGTCTCCGTCGTCAAACGGACCGGCCGCCCGGTCAAGCGCGGACTGCGTGACCTGGCCCGCCTCACCCGCCGCACGGCCCTGCGCGGCTACTACCGGCTGCAGTTGCGGCTGCCGATCAACGAATCGTTGGCGCTGTACGCGGCCTACTGGTACCGGGGCTACAGCTGCAATCCGGCGGCGATCCACGCCAAGGCAGCCGAACTCGCGCCGCAGATCAACGGCGTGTGGGTGGTCCGGCGGGACCTGGCAGCCAGCATGCCGGCCGGGGTGCCGTACGTCGTGGCCGGCACCCGGCGCTACTACCGGGCGCTCGCTCGCGCCAAATGGCTGATCAACAACGTCAACTTTCCCGACGACGTCCGCAAGCGGCCCGGCTCGGTGCACATTCAGACCCACCACGGCACCCCGGTCAAGGTGATGGGTCTGGACCAGCAACGTCACCCGATCGGCGCCACCTCGATGGACTTTCCCCGGCTGCTGCAGCGGGTCGACCGGTGGGACTTCAGCGTCAGCGCCAACCACTTCTCCACCCAGATGTGGGAGCGGGCCTACCCGGGTGCCTTCGAATCGCTCGACACCGGCTACCCGCGCAACGACCGGCTGGCGCGCGCCACCGCCGCCGACGCGGCGGCCGCTCGCGAATCGCTCGGCATCGGCCCCGACGAGCGGGTGGTGCTCTACCTGCCGACCCACCGGGAACATCAGCCCGGCTGGCAGCCCGACTTCGACGCCGACGAACTCGCCGAGGTCCTCGGCCCGGACGCCTGGCTGTTGATCCGTAGCCACTACTTCCATGACCGGCAGCGCACCGGGCGGGCCCCGGACGCACCGGCCAGCGGCCGGATCCGGGACATGTCGAGCCACCCCGTGGTGGAGGACCTGTACCTCGCCGCCGACGTCCTCATCACGGACTACTCATCGGCGATGTTCGACTACGCGGTGCTGGACCGGCCGATCGTGATCTACGCGCCCGACGCCGAGGCGTACGCGATGGCCCGAGGTGTCTACTTCGATATCACGACCGAGGCACCGGGGGCGGTCGCCACCACCTTCGGCCACCTGCTGGACCTGTTCCGGACCGCAGTGGTCGACAATGACGCCGCGGGCAAGGCGCGTACCCAGTTCCGGGCCCGCTTCTGCCACCTGGACGACGGAAACGCCGCCGAACGGGTGGTCCGCCGGGCACTGCTCGGCGAGCGGGGCTGAAGCGTCCGATGGGTGCACTGCTCAGTGTCGTCGTTCCAATCTACGACGTGGCGCGATACCTGACCGAATGCCTGGACTCACTGGCCGCCCAGACCCACGCCGACGTCGAGTTCATCCTCGTCGACGACGGATCGACCGACGACAGCGGGGACATCGCCGCGGCCCGCGCCGCGGCCGACCCCCGGTTCCGGCTGATCCGGCAGCCGAACCGAGGACTGGGCGCCGCCCGTAACACCGGCATCCGGGCGGCGACCGGCGACTACCTGGCCTTCGTCGACAGCGACGACGTGCTCCCGCCGTACGCCTACGAGGTGCTGGTCGGCACGCTGGAGTCGACCGGTTCGCAGATCGTGTCCGGCAACGTCGCGCTGTTCAACTCGCGAGGGATGTGGCAGTCCCTGTTGCACCGCGGCACCCACCGGCAGACCTGGCTCCGGGTGCGGCTACGCGGCCGACGCAACCTCGTCTACGACCGGCTGGCCTGCAACAAGGTGTTCCGGCGGGACTTCTGGGCCGGCCATGACCTGTGGTTCCCCGAAGGCGTGCGCTACGAGGACATCCCGGTGACCATCCCGGCGTACGCACTGGCCAAGACGATCGACGTGCTTCCGGTCGTCGTCTACCACTGGCGGCAGCGCGAAGCCGGCGCCGAGGAGTCGATCAGTCAGCGGCAGGCCGAGGTGGCGAACCTGGTGGACCGGTTCGCGGCGGTCCGCAGCGCCAGCCGGGCCCTCGCCGCGGTCGGCGACCGGTCGCTGAAGAACCACTACGACACGACGGCCCTCCGCAGTGATCTACGGATGTTCCTGCATCTGCTGCCGGACGTGGCGGACACCGAATACCGGCAACGTTTCCTGGAACTCGCCGGTGAGTTCCTCACCGAGGTGCAGCCGGCGGTGCTGGATCGGCTCGCCCCTGGATTGCGGGTGGCGTGGCGACTGGCCGCCGAGGGCCGGCTGCCGGAGCTGCTGACCGTCGTGACGGCTACCCGGACCGGCGATCCCCCACCGGCCGTGGCCGGGGTGCCGGCGGGGCTGTACCGCTCGAAGCCCCGGCTGCGGACGGCGCTGGGGTCGGTCACCTGGTCGGACGGCCGGCTGCGGATCTCCGGCAACGCCTTGCGCGCCTCGGTGCCGGCGGGCCGGCCGGGGCCGATGCTGCGCGCCCTGTGGCTGCGTGAGCAGGGACAGGGCCGCCGGCCGTTGCCTGCTCCGGCCCGGTCGCGGTTGCTGCGCAGCCGGGCTGGGCAGCCGGCGGTCGACGACCTGCCGGCCCGGTCCGGGTTCACGGCGTCGATCCCCGTCCGGGCCCTGCGCTCCGCCGCCGGCTGGCGGCCGGGAACCTGGCTGGTGATGACCGGCGTCGTCGACCGCGCCGGTCAGCCGACCACCGGGCCGGTTCAGGTGGGGGAGATCGTGCCGGCGTTGCCGGCAGCCTGGGTCGCACCCGGCGTACGGGCAGTCCCGGTACTGCACGACGGAGCCCTGCGGCTGCGGGTGGAGCTGCCGGTGGCGTGGGCCACCGGCGCCCGGGTCCACGACGATCATCTGGTGATCAGCGGAGCTGTCGGCGTCGGCGGCACGGTGCCGTTGACGGTGACGTTGTCGAGGACGCCGCAGGTGGTGTGGCGGCGCTATCCGACCAACGCCGAACCCGACCCCGACGGGTTGCCCGGCCAGGGCGGTGTTGCGTTCAGCTGCCGGATTCCGCTGGCCGACCTGCGAGCTGACGCCGGCCCACAGACGATCGTCGGCACCCCGGCACAGGGGTGGCTGGTTGGCTTCGCCACCGGCGACGGGCCCGACTCTGGCGGCGCCGACCGGGAGCTGCCGGTCGGGGACGGCTTCGTGGAGTTGCATCCGGCGGCGGGGTGGCCGGGGCTGCTGGTGGAGCCCGCCGACCACGGCCAGCTGTCGGTCCGACTGTTGCCGGCCGGGCCGTTGGTGACCTGGGCCAGCGTCGACGACAGCGGGCTGACCCTGGGTGGCGCGTGCGTCACTGGTGGCGCACCCTCGCTGGTGGTGCTGCGGCACGCGACCGACCTGCGGGATGCAGCGGCACCGGCGGATCGGGAGCTGCCGGTCGAGGCGGTGGACGAAGGCTGGCTGGTCCGCGTACCGGCGACCGGCCCGGACCGGCCAGATCCGGGCCGTTGGTGGTTCGGCTTCCGCCCGGCGGACGATGACCAGGTGTGTGAGCTGCCGATGTCGCTGCGGGTCCGCGAAGGTCTGGGGCTCGCCGACGCCGCCGGCGCCGGCGCGGCACCGGTCCGGCTGGTGCCGGACCGGCTGCACCGGGTCGCTCTCGTGTCCAGCTGACGTCGGCCGTCTGGCTAGGGTCGGCGGGTGGCCCGGCGCAGGGTGCCCAACGCCGTGCGGCGCAACGACCGGATCCGCCGGGCCCCCAGCTCGGAAAGCCACTGTGGGCTGCGGGCCAGCGCGCCGGTAGCTCCATTGGCGACGACCAGGTGTGGGCCGTGCGCGGCCGGCGCGAGCCAGCCGAACCGGGATCCGACGCGGATCGGCCGGGTGCCCCGGGTGCCGCGACCGCCCCGTTCCGGCCCGGCCGGTACGGGGAACTCGCGGCCGTCGTCACGGACGACCACCCGGACCGGATGGCTGCCGTCCGGCAACGGGTCGATCGCAAGTTTGCAGTACCAGTGCAGGTCGTTGCCGACGCGCTTGCGTACCGTCAACCGGCCGCGCACCAGAGCATCACCGATCTCCACCAGCAGATCGTCGCGGATCTGGCCGGGCTCGCCGCCGACACCGGCGTAGCGCAGCGTACCCCCGACGACGACGTCCCGGCTGTCACCACGCAGCGAGTGCACGCTGGCCGTGATCTCCCGGACCCGCAGCAGATCACGATAGGTTTCGAAGCAGGGGTGGCCGAGATAGGGCTGGCCGGCGTACACCCGCAGTGGCAGCCGCGACCGGGGGTCGCGGATGATCGCCGGGTCCTGTTCGTAGATCGCGGCGGCACGTAGCCCGGCGCCGGCGTTGCTGACGAACTCACTCGCCAGCTGGATCGGAATGTCCTTGAACAGGGTGTGCATCCGGGCGGCGAACTCCGCGAGCTGGTCGTCGTCGCACCCCTTGGCCGCCCGCCACGCGTAGTGCAGCTGCATGTAGGCGATCCACCGGTACACCGCTTCGCGGTCGTCCGCGCGCAGGTCACGGCACTCGTCCGCCAGCCGCTCGACGATGGTGGCGTGCTGCATGATCCGTGCGGGTTGGCTGCGGGTGTCCATCAACGAGGAGTTGTCCCCGCGCTGCCGGTAGAGGTAGCTCAGCCGCGGGGTGAGCGCCGTCCGGGGGGAACGGGCCAGCAGCGGTACGGTGAACAGCACGTCCTCGAACGCGGTGTTCTCGGTGAACTGGACCCCGGTCGAGTCCACCAGATCGCGCCGGAAGATCTTGTTGCACGCCGACGGGTTGCCGACGAGGTCGGGAGCCTGGGAGATGTGCTCGACCACCCGTTCACCGGTGAGTAGCTCGCGGCGCCAGGCGGGGTTGGGCCGGGCCGGCAGGCCCTGCATGTCGCCGACGGCGACCGACGCGTCGCAGCGCTCGGCGAGCTCGACGAGGTGGGTCAGCGCGCCGGCTGGATAGATGTCGTCCGAGTCGAGGAACGCCAGGTAGCGGCCGGTAGCGAGGCGGACGCCGTGGTTGCGGGCGGCACCGAGCCCGGCGTTGTCCTGCCGGACGTAGCGCACCGCGGTGGCCTGGCCGGCGTACCGCTTCGCGATGCTGGCCGACCCGTCGGTGGAGCCGTCGTCGATGACGACGACCTCGATGTGTTCCCGCGCGGGCTGGCGTTCGATCGAGTCAAGCGCCTCCGGGAGCCACTTTTCCGTGTTGTAGACCGGGACGACGACGCTGACCATCGGGGATGGCACGCGCTCACCTCGCGTTACGACTGGGTAATCTGGATTGGTGACAAATTTGCGTAGAGTACGTCGCGTGTTGCGCCCGGTGAGGAACGTCGTGCATCGATTCCGTGTGCGGGTGGAGCAACCAGCGGCCGTACTGTACAACCCTAACGTTACCGCGAGCGATATTCGGCTTATCCTAGGCATCGCACGCAAGAAGGGCGATCGGGCCGGGG
This sequence comes from Micromonospora sp. LOL_023, assembly GCF_048060115.1. Classification (NCBI taxonomy): domain Bacteria; kingdom Bacillati; phylum Actinomycetota; class Actinomycetes; order Micromonosporales; family Micromonosporaceae; genus Micromonospora; species Micromonospora sp. LOL_023. The sequence continues at coordinate 77,569 of NZ_JBHMIM010000005.1, read as the reverse complement.
AGACCGCCGCGCTGTTGCGGATGGTCCAGCGTGGTGCGGCCAACGACGCCGAGCAGCGTGAAGTCCGCGAGCTCGGCATCGCCGCTCCCGTGCCGGTCACCGACCCGGCGGGCGAAGACCCGGCACATCCCGAGAAAGAGTTGCGGCTCACCCTGCGCCGACCCGACCCGACCCGGCCTGTCCAGGTGACGATCGGCGATCAACCCGCGTCGGTCACCGACGGGCAGGCCGGCTGGGCCGCCCTGTCCGCCGCGCTGGCCGACCAGCTCACCACCGGTCTCCTCACCCGGCTCGCGGCCAGTCGCGGTGTCACCGCCGTGCACGCCGACGACCCGGCCAGCGCACCCATCGCCCGGGCGGTCGCCGCCGGGATCGGCGCCCGGTACGGTGGGCAGCCGTGATCCTTCCCTGGCGCCGGGGTACCTCCGCCGCACATCTCGTTGACGACGCGCTGTCCGCACTGGCCGCCGCCGACTGGGCCGACCTCAGCCAACCGCCGGTAGCCTGGCTGCACTGGCCGGTCGACATGGCCAACCCGTACCAGTCGCTGCTCTACAGCAGGTTCGCCGGGCACAACCTGGTGCCGATCCGGGTTCGCCGGCTGAACCAGCTCGATACGCTGCTGCCCGCGCTGCCGGACGGCATCGCCCGGGTGCTGCACGTGCACTGGCTGTACGGCGTCACCGCCGGCTGCACCAGCACCGCGCAGGCGCAAGCTGCGGTCGACACCTTCGCCGGCACCCTCGACGCCCTTCGCGGGCAGGGCGTGCGTCTGGTCTGGACGGTACACAACGTGCTACCGCACGAGACCGTGCACCGGGCCACCGAGATCCGGCTGCGTCAGGTGATGCTGGCCGCCGCCGACGTCGTGCACCTGATGCACGAAAGCCACCTCGACGTCCTGCGGGACAACTTCGGGGTCGAACCGCGCCACGTGGTGATCGCCCGGCACCCCACCTTCGTCGGTGCGTACCCGGACTGGGTGGACCGGCGCGCGGCGCGCAACCACCTCGGCATCCCGCTCGGTGCCCGGGTGCTGGTCACCTTCGGCCAGGTCCGTCCCTACAAGGGACACGGCGACTTCCTCGACGCGCTCGACATCGCCTCGGCCGACGATCCACGGCTGCGGTGGCTGGTCGCCGGCAAGGTCCGCGAGGAAGCCGGCGGGCCGGAGTTCATGCGCCGGGCCGCCGACCACCCGGCCGTCATCTTCCATCCCGGCTTCGTCCCGGACTCCGACGTGCAGTACTTCCTGCGCGCCGCCGACGCGGCGGTCTACCCGTACCGCTCGTCGCTGAACTCCGGCGCGTTGGCGCTGACCGCCGGGTTCGAACTGCCGGCGTACGTGTCGACCGGGACGACTGTCGGCGGCCTGATGCCGGACGAGGGGCTGCGCCGGTTCGACCTGACCGATCCGGCGAAGGCTGCCGAGATCATCACCGGCAGCGCCGGCTGGGCCGGGTCGCCGTCGGTCCACGACGCGATCCGGGCCCACCTGCACGAGCTCACCCCGGCGCAGATCAGCGACCGGCTCGCCACCGACCTGCGCCGTCACCTCGACCCGCCGACCTGACCGGGCCGGCTCGCGGGTCGCGGTGGACACATCGATGCTGGCGGGTGCCCGCTAGCATCGCCGCATGGCAGACCAGGCACCGCGAACGCCGACAGACCGCAGGCTGGTGTGGGCCCCCGACGCGGTGCGGGCCGGCATCGCGGCAGAGGTCATGCCGCAGGCAAGCCAGAGCTTGCCGCAGCGCCTGGCTCGGGCGGCGAGGCTCGCCCTCATCCTCACCTGGTTGCCGGCGTTCGTGGTGTTCGCGGCCACCACCCTCGTTGCCCCGGGGGCGACGGACGAGGCGAGCGTCGCCGCGGCTGCCCGCTGGGCGTTGCAGGTCGCGGCACTGATCGCCGGCTGGGCGGTGGTCGGCGAAATCTGGCAGTGGCGGGCGGGCCGGCCGGACGAGGCCGCACCGGAGACCCCGACCCGACCCGTCGTGGTGAACCTCGTGCTCGGCGCCCTGCCTACGGCCGTATGCGCCTCGTTGGTGCTGGCGCTACACGGGCTTTCCGTCGGTCAGTTCGCCGTGCTGGCCGGGCTGCTCGTCGCCGTACTGCATCTGTTGCCGCCGCTCGTGGCCCGGATGATCATGCGTAGCCGAACGCCGAAGTGAGGCTGAGATACCTCAAGCCAGTCGGGATAGGTCTCTCAGCCTCACCTCGGCGGGTTCACGCCGGTTCGACCGGCAGCCACAGCTCGCAGGTCGCGGTGCTGAAGTCGGCGTCGCGGTCGAGCACCGCGACCAACGACGGCCCCGGCCGCAGCCGCCACGGGTTCGACGGGAACCACTCCGTCGCGGTCGCCGCCCAGGTCTGCTGCAGCGCCTGCGGATAGGACCCGGCGGTACGGAAGACCGCCCACTGGCCGGCCGGCACCTCGATGCTGTCGAGGTCCGTGGGCACCGACGTGTCCGCCCCGACGGCGACCCCGTGCAGGTAGGTGAGCTCGCGGCCCTCGGTGGCGTCCGGGTCGAGGTCGTCGCAGACCTGCAACAGGCCGGCCGGCTCGGTGTCGCCGAGCGATTTCAGCCGCAGATGCTCCTGCGCCGGCAGTGCGGTGATGTGCTGCTGGACGTGCGGGTTGACGCCGTGGTGGATCAGCGGCACCCGGGCGGCGTGTCCGGCGAGCCGGAACGCGGGGCGGTCGACGATACGGGTGTCCATCGGGATGCTCCCTTCGACGGTCAGGCGGAACCTGAGCTGTGCCTGCGTACGCAGGGGGCCTCCGTCGCGGCGGACATCACCCGGGCCGACGCCGTGTACCGACCGGAACGCCCGGCCGAACGCCTCGGTCGAGCCGTACCCGTACCGGATGGCGATGCTCAGCAGGTCGTCCCCGCTGCGGACCACCTCGGCGGCGGCGACGGTCATCCGGCGTCGGCGTACGTACTCCGACAGCGGCATTCCGGCCAGCGACGAGAACATCCGGCGCAGGTGGTACTCGGTCGTGCCGAGCGTGCCGGCGAACGCGTCGACGTCGAACTCCTCGGTGAGGTGTTCTTCGACGAGGTCGACGAGTCGGTTGAGTGCCGAGATCACGAGGCCCCCTTTCGAAGTCCAGCCTGGCCGACGGCACCCGGGCCGCGCCCGAGCTCGCCATCGTCACCCGCAGGTCGCCAACACCCGTTCTGCGATGTTCCGGGTCTCGACGTCGAACAGCACCAGCCGGGCCACCTCGATCGTCGCGGCGTGCGGTGACTGCCGCAGGCCGGCGACAGCCTGCCTGACCGCATTCTCCCTCGGCCAGGCCCTTGCCGTAGTGGCTGACCCGCAGCGCCCGGCACTCCGCCAGGATCGCCGGTCCACCCTTGCGATGGATGGCGCCGTCGACACCACCACCGCCGAGCAGCGAAGAGTTCGCCGCGTTGACGATCACGTCGACTCGCTGCTCGGTGATGTCCCCGGTGACCAGTTCGATCCGCATACCTCTGCCTACCAGGTTGCGGATCCTGGGCGATCAATGCAGGTGTGATCCGACCCCGACGTGGGTTGGTGGGGCCGGGTGCGGCTCGTGGTGGCCACACCCGGCCCGGCGGGCTTCAGGGGTGGAGCTTGCCGGTCTTGACGCCGTCGACGAAGCCGGCCCACTGGGTGTTGTCGAAGGACAGGATCGGGCCGGTCTGGTCCTTGCTGTCGCGTACCAGGACGGCCCGGGTGGGGGTGGCGACCTCGACGCAGTCCCCGCCGGCGTTGCTGCGGGTGCTTTTCTTCCACGCGAGTTCGGTCATGACAGTTCCTCCGCGATCGATGCGATGAGTTTGCGAGACTGCGCCTCGCTCAGTGCCGTGGAGCCGATGGCTGACCAGACATCTTCGTATGTCGCCACCTCGGCGGGCTTGTCGAGGTAGAGGGCGCCGGTCAGCCCGTCGGAGTAGACGATGGTGGGTTCGTCGGAGCCGTCGAAGTCCAGGATGGTGAACGCACCGTTCGCCAACATGGCGCGGTGCAGGCCGGCGCTGAACGGCACCACCCGGACGGCGACGTTGGGTTGGCGGCTGACGGTGACGATCCGGTTGAGCTGCTCGGCGTCGATGTCGCGCCGGAGCACGGCCTCGTCGAGGATGATGTCGAGTTGCGGCGCGGGCGGGCTGGCCCGGGTCAGCAGCGCCTGTCGATCGAGTCGCAGCGCCACTCCTCGGTCGATCTCGTCGCGCTTCATGTCGGGGCGTCCGGCCTCGTATACGCGGGTGGCGTACGTCTTGGTCTGCAGCAGGCCGGGGACCAGGTGCGCTTCGTACTTGCGGAGCCGGGTCGCGCCGGACTCAAGCCCGACGTACAGCTCGAACCACTCGGGGATGGCATCGCCGTACGAATGCCACCAGCCGCGGGCCCTGGTCTCCTTGGCGAGACCCATCAACGCCTCAGTGATTTCTGGTAACGCTCCGTAAATCTTGCACATCGCTTCGACGTCGAGGGACCGCATCGACGTGGCACCGGTTTCGATGCGCCAGATCTTCGGGGTGGACCACTCCAACGCGGTGGCGGCGGCCTTGACCGTCATGCGTGCCTCCTCGCGGAGCTGTCGCAGATGCCTGCCGAGCTGTCGCCTCGGGACCGTCGAGCCGGTGTCCGTCGTCACTGGATTCTCCTCTCCGCGACTACACACCGGGCGAAACCTGCACTCGATATGTAGCACCCATCGACCACGCTGAGCAATGAAACAACATGAAGTGAATCATCGTCAACCGTTTCATCTGAAATGTAATATTGCATCTCGGCCACTCGATGGGAACCATGGTTGCTGGGTGTGGTGGTCGGATGACGCGATGGCCCCGGTCGCCACGCCCCCTCATCGAAGGAGGGCCGATGACCCAGCGCGTCAGCTACGAGGCGTACCTGGTCGCGGTGGCCAGGACCTTGGCCAGGCGACACCGGCCGGTGTGGTCCTGGCGCGAGTGGCGGCAGGTCTGCCGGTGTGGATCGGCGCTGCCCTGCCGGGCTCGGCATCGGATCCCGATCAACCGGGGTCACTGGCCGGGGGAGGGCCCGTGAGCGTCCACGTTCCTGTCCAGCCGGCGTGGACCTGCGCTGGGTGCGCGGCGCCGTGGCCGTGTGACACCCGCCGTCAGGAGCTGCTCGCCGAGTACGCCGGGGCGACGGTGTCGCTGTCGGTGTACATGGCGACGTGCCTGCTCGACGCGATGATCGATCTGGCGGACGACCGGTCTGGCTACATGTACTGGCGTTTCATGGGTTGGTGGCGCTGATGTCGGTCATTCTTCCCGGTGATGAGCCCATGCACTTCGAAGACGGCTCGCACCGTTGGTATCCGCTCGACCCGGACGACACCGATCAGAAGGCGTGGGAGGACCGGGTACGGGCGCACCAGGGCCAGCACCGCGAGGAGGAACCGCGACCCCGCAAGCGCTGGCCCCGACGGTCGATCTGACCGGGATCGGTCCACGCCGGAGCGATCCCGGCCCGAGCTGCTTCAGCGGCACAGTCCCAGCCGGGGCCAGTGCCGCAGGTCGCGCAGGAGTTGGCGGTCGTGCGAGGCGATGACCACGGCCGCGCCGGTGACGTCGAGGGCCGTGACGAGTTCGTCGACGAGGGTGATCGACAGATGATTGGTCGGCTCGTCGAGGATGAGCAGGTCGGGGCGTTCGGCCAGGCGCATCGCGAGCTCCAGCCGACGCAGCTGCCCCTTGGACAGCCGGCCCACCGGCGTGCCGCGGGATTGGCGGTCGAGCAGTCCGAGACCAGCCAGCGAGACTGCCTCGGCCGACGCCAGCTGCCCGTGGGCGACCAGCCGGGCGACGTGGTCGTCGTATGCGCGGGCCGCCGACTCGGCGTTGGGTAGCCGGGGTGACTCCTGGGCGACGAGCCCGACCCGCATGCCCGACGGCCGGCGTACCGCACCGGACGTCGGCGCCAGAGTGCCGGCGAGGACGGCGAGCAGCGTGGACTTGCCGGCACCGTTGGGTCCGGTGACGAGCAGCCGGTCGCCCTGGTCGAGAGTCACCGAGGCCGGCGTGGTGAGCCGGTCGGTCACGGTGACGTCGTGCGCATGGACCAGGTGCGCGCCCGTGCGTCGACCGAGCGGCGGTACGCGCAACTCCAGCGGCGGCTCGGGGACGGTGATCTCGTGGGCGGCGAGTGCAGCACGTTGCCGGTTCACCGCCTGCACCACCCCCGGAGCACGGGTCTGGCGTTGGTGCTTGTTGGTGCCCTTGTCCGGTCGCCACCCGGTGCTCAGCCGCGCCTGCGCCTGCTGCAGAGCTTCCTGTAGCCGGCGCTGTTCGTCCTGCTGCTCCGCGTACTCCTGCTCCCAGCGGGCCCGCTCACCAGCGCGGCCGTCGCGCCAACCGGCGTACCCGCCGCCGTAGCGACGCGGCCGACCGTCCCGGCTCGGGTCAAGGTCGAGGGTGTCGGTCGTGACGTCGGCGAGCAACGCCCGGTCGTGGCTGACCACGACGATGCCGCCTCGGTGGCCGCGGAGCCGGCGGGTGAGGAAATCCAGCCCGGCGGCGTCGAGGTGGTTGGTGGGCTCGTCGAGCAGCAGCAGGTCGAGGTCGGCGCCGAGCAGGCAGGCCAGCCGGATGCGGTACCGCTGCCCGACCGACAGGGAGTCCAGCGCCCGGTCGCGGTCCTGGCAGGCGCTCAACTCGGCGAGGGCGATCTGCAGCCGCCGGTCGGCGTCCCAGGCGTCGAAGGCTTCGCAGCGTTCCAGCGCGCCGGCATACGCCGCGTCGGCTCCCGGTACACCGTCGGCTAGGGCGCTTGCTGTCTTCTCGAAGTCAGCCAGCGCGGCGTGTGGGCCGGCGAGTGCCGCGTCGAGCAGGTGCCCGACGGTCACGCCGGGGGCGGCGTCGAGTTCCTGCTCGGCGATGCCGAGTGTGCCGACGAGGTGCACGGTGCCGGCGTCGGGGCTGAGCCGCCCAGCGAGGACGTGCAGCAGAGTCGTCTTGCCGCGTCCGTTCTCGCCGACGACAGCCAACCGGGTGCCGGCGGCGACGGTGAGATCAACGTGGTCGAGGACGATCCGCCCGCCACGCGCGACGGTCAGCCCGGCGGCGGTGAGCTGCGCTGCGGCCCGGGCCGGCACCGAGGTATCCGGGTCGACCTGGGGCGATGGGTTGAGTTGGGGCGACTGGTGGTGCTGAGGCAAAGGGTGCTGCTGAGGCACAGAATTCTCCGCGGTCTCGGGTCGAGAGCCGGGAAGGCACGCATTATGGCCGCCCGGCGGGGACGCCTGGGACGGCAGCGGAGAAAGAGAAGGCACGCGCTGCCGTCAGGCGGCGGCGCGCAGCCTCAAAGATCCGGTACCCATGCACATGGACTCGATGTTAGCCGGCCGGCTGTTCAGCGGCGGTCGGGTAGCGGCTGCGGCTCGCGCCACATCGGCCAGATTGGTGGACCGTCGGGCAACCGCATCGGACCGTGTGGACGGTAGCCGTGGCGCAGGTACAGATCCCGGTTTCGGGGTGTGGTCGCCTCCAGATAGGCCGGGGTGCCGTGGCCGTCCAGGTGACGGTGGTGGTGCCGCAGCAGCGCGCTGCCGAGTCCGCCGCCCTGCCGCCAGGGTGCCACCGCCAGGTACGCGAGATGCCAGTGTGGTTGCCACGGGTGGTGCGCCGAGAGCATCCGGGCGAGGGCGGCGAAGCGCGGCTGCCACCGCCCGGCGGCGATCAACAGCCGCAACTCGTGTTCGCCGAGCGTATCCGGATCAGTGGCGATGCGTCGGCCTCGGGGAAGCCAGATGGCGACACCGCTGAACTGGCCGGCGACGTAGACGGCACCGCAGGACCGGATCGCGTGGTCGAGTTCGAGGGTGAACAGGGTCCGGAGGACGCTGGCGCGGGCGTCGAGGTCGCCGATCAGCCACTGCGACACCGGGGCGATCAGGAACGCCTCGGTGAGCAGCGTGGCCGCTTGCGCGATGTCGTCCAATCCAGCGGTACGGATCATCACAGCGGCTGGGTGGATCGCGGTCATCTGCGGGCTCCTGCCGGTCAGGCGTACGCGGTGTTCAGATCGCCACGGCCGGTGAAGCCGAGGCATACGGTAGACGCGTGTCTCGCCGCACCGGAGTACGCGATCCAGGTCAGATGGCCGACACTTGACCGGTACGGACGGTCGGTGCACCGGCTGGGCTAAATGTCGTTGCCACCTGATGCAATCGGGCGGATCACATCAGGTAGGCGTCAGCAGGAGGCTCAGTTGGCCACGTTCGTTCTGATCCCAGGTGGTGGCACCGATCCGTGGTACTGGCACCGGCTGGTCGACGAGCTGCACGCTCGTGGGCACGAACCGATCGCCGTCGACCTGCCGTGCGACGACGACAAGGCCGGCTGGGTGCAGTACGCCGACGCGGTCGTCGCCGCGATCGGGAGCCGGACCGACGTCGTGCTGGTCGCGCATTCGCTCGGCGGGTTCACCGGACCGTTGGTCGCCGCCCGGGTGCCGGTCCGCCTGCTGGTCCTGTTGACCGCGATGATTCCGGTGCCGGGCGAGACCGGCGGCGACTGGTGGGCGAACACCGGCCACGCCGCCGCGCTGGCCGAGCAGGCCGCCCGCGAGGGCCGCCCGGCGGGCGAGGACGTGCTCGCGTTGTTCACCCATGGCATGCCGGGCGACCTGGTCGCCGAGGTGCTGCGCCACGATCGGGCGCAGTCCGGCTCGCCGTTCGGCCAGCCGTGGCCGTTGCCGGCCTGGCCCGATGTGCCGACCCGGTTCGTGCTCTGCCGCGACGACCGCTTCTTCCCGGCCGGGTTCGTCCGCCGGGTCGTGCGTGACCGGCTCGGTATCGTCCCCGACGAGATCGGCGGCGGGCACCTGGCGGCGCTCACCCATCATCGTGAGCTGGCCGACCAGCTGGAGTCGTACCTGGGCTGACGTGGTCGCGGGCGGGACGGCCGGTGGCCGTCCCGCCCGCGACCGGGATCGCTACAGGTCCAGCGTCCAGGTGTTGATGTAGCCGGTGTCGCCGCTGAAGACGTCACGGACCCGCAGTTGCCAGGTGCCGTTGGCGGTCTCCGAGGAGAGGTTGACTGTGTAGGTGGTGATCACGTTGTCGGCGCCGTCGAAGAACGCCCAGCTCTTCAACCGGTAGGACGACCCGTCCGGTGCGATCAGGTCGACGATCAGGTCACCACGGTAGGTGTGCTGGATGTTGACGTCGACGGTGGACGACGACGAGGGCGTGCTGCTGCAGCCGCTGATCACGATGCTGCTGCTCACCCACGATCCACTGTCCGGGATGGCCACGTCGGTGCCGTTGGTGCCGGAGCAGCCTCCGCCGCCGGAGCCGGTCACCGTGAGGCTGAAGGTCGCTGTCCGGGTCGCCGATGCTCCGGTGCCGGTGACAGTGATCGGGTACGTGCCGGCCGGGGTGCTGGCCGAGGTGGCGATCGTCAGGCTGGACGAGCCGCCCGAGGTGACGGTCGACGGGCTGAAGCTGGCGGTCGCCCCGCTCGGCAGGCCGCTGGCGGTCAGCGCCACCGACTGTGCCGACCCGGAGGTGGTGCTGGTCGCCACCGTCGCCGACACCGAGCCGCCGGGGGCGGTCGATCCGGATGCCGGGGTGACCGACACGGAGAAGTCGTTCGTCGGCGGGGTGCCGTCGTTGACCACGTAGAGCAGCCGGTTCGGTGAGCCGGTGCCGGGGTTGCCGACCGCGCCGACCGTCGCGTTGTCGTAGAGGAAGTCGCGGACCTGCTGCGGGGTCCAGCTCGGGTTGGCCGAGGCGACCAGGGCCGCCGCTCCGGCGACGTGCGGGGCGGCCATCGAGGTGCCGCTGATGGTGTTCGTCGCCGTGTTGCTGGTGTGCCAGGCCGAAGTGATCGACGAGCCGGGCGCGAAGATGTCCAGGCAGGTGCCGAAGTTGGAGAAGCTGGACCGGGCGTCGGTGTTGGTGGTGGAGCCCACGGTGATGGCTTCGGTGACCCGGGCCGGCGAGGTGTTGCAGGCGTTCGCGGAGCTGTTGCCGGCGGCCAGGCTGTAGGTGATGCCGGCGCTGATCGAGTTGCGGACAGCGGTGTCCAGCGAGGTGTTGGCGCCGCCGCCGAGGCTCATGTTGGCCACGGCCGGCTTGACGGCGTTGGCGGTCACCCAGTCGACGCCGCCGATGACGCCGGCGTTGGTGCCGCTGCCGGAGCAGTTCAGCACCCGTACGCCGACCAGGGTCGTGCCCTTGGCGACGCCGTACGCGGTGCCGCCGACGGTGCCTGCGACGTGGGTGCCGTGGCCGTTGCAGTCGTCGGCCGATCCGCCGTCGACGGCGTCGAAGCCGGTGACGGCCCGGCCGCCGAAGTCGGAGTGGCTGAACCGGATGCCGGTGTCGATGATGTACGCGTGCACGTTGGACGCGGTATTGGGGTAGGTGTATGAGTTGTCCAACGGCAGGGCGCGCTGGTCGATCCGGTCCAGCCCCCAGGATGGCGGGTTGGGCTGGGTGCCGGCGAGCTCGACGGTGTGGTTCTGTTCGACGTAGTCGACTGCCGGGTGGGCCGCGATCCGGGCGGCCTGTTGGGCGCTCGCCGTGACCTCGAAGCCGCGTAGCGCCGTGGTGTAGGTGCGGGCGACCTTGCCTCCCTGTTGGCTGGCCAACGTACGGGCGGTGTCGGCGACCTGGCCGCGACCGATCGCGCTCTCCTTGAACACCACGATGTAGCTGTCCGGCACGGCGGTGGATCCGCCAGCGTGTCGGATGGTTCCTTCCGGTTCGGCGGCGGTGACCGGTGCGGTGGCGGCGGCCACCATGGCCAGCGCGGTGGCACCGACGACGACGACTCTGCGGAGGAGATTCATGTCCCGTCCTCTCATCAGATCGGCGTGGTCCGTCCGTCGACCGTGACAACGGATCAGCGCACGCCGATATTGCTGAGAGTAATCTGTGTCGATGCTGAGAAGTGATATTCCGAATGGTCCATACCACGGGTGACATGGAACCGCCGCAAAGGCCTCCTACCTGCGGCAGCCCTCACCGCAGCTCTTCCGGTGTCGGCGGTACGAAACAGAAAATTTTCACGGATTGCTGGGTGGGTGACCGGAGTCGCCGGGCTCCACCGCCCGCCCGAGGGCCGGGCCGGCCGGTTCAGCGGGACGCGATCCTGCGGCGCACTCCACGGGCGTACTGCCGGGCCACGAAGACAGTCGCCCGGCCGAGGCTGCGGGCACCGCCGACAGGGACCGTCTTCGCGGCCCGCTGCCTACGACCAGCCGCCGGCTTGGCCGCAGATGTGTCGAGGGCCTCCGGGCCGCCAGCGGTCAGGTCGACGACGTCGAAATCGCTGCCGGTCTCCCAACGTTGACCGTGACTGGCGGCGACCGCCTCGGTGAGCGCGCCTTTCGAAGCGCCCGCGTTCAGGGCCCGGCTGCGGGCTGCGGTCGACCACAACTCGACGGCGTACTCGGCGGATCCGGCACCGGCGGGCAGCACCCGCAGCAGACCACAGCGCCACTTCTCCATGGCGGCGACCAGCGCTCCGACTGTCCCGGGGCCAACGCCGAGTCGGGCCGGTACGCGCAGCAGATACGGTGCCGTACCGGCGTCGCACGGGGCGCTGCCGAGCATCCGGACCCGTGGCTCGTGGCGGTACTCGGTGGCGAGTAGCCGCAGCTCGGACCGGCTGGTTCCGGCGTCGTCGGTTCCCGGGCCGCCGGGGTCCGGGTCGGTGGAGCCGGCGGTGTCGAAGTCACCGACCAGTACGACGTGCAGGTCGCGTTCGTTGCTGGCGAGTAGCCGGTCGACACTGGCGCGGACCACCTCGTACGGCTGGTCCACCGTGACCACGGCCTCGACCAGCGGCACGTGCCAGGTCCGACCGGGACGGGCCCGGTTCGCCCGCGGGTACGGCAGCAGGTCGGCCAACTCCGCGCGGACCCGCCGGTCGGTCGATGCCTGGTCCGGCCGGTCACTGGTCCACAGTGTGGCGGCCGGTTCCGGGACGAAGTAGGCGCCGGCCTGGGCCAGCCGGTAGGCGACCTCGATGTCGGCACCCTGGCACGGGTCGGAGCCGGCGCGGTAGCGGTCCCGGTGGAACGCGTAGCCGGTGCCGGCGGCGGCCAGGAACGCGCGGTGGTCCGCGGTGCGCAGGTGATGGGTGGTGTCGAGCAGCCGGGTCAACTCGGCGTCGGCCGCGCTGTCGGGGAAGAGCTGGCCCAGGGTGCCGGCGCTGGCGTGGGCGATGATCACTTCCGGCTCCGGTGCCTTACCGGCGAAGATCAGCGGTACGGCGAGACTGACCGCGTCCGGACTGGCCTGCTGCCAGCGGGTGAGCGTCGCGACGAAGTCGGGTGCCGGGACGGCGCCGGCCGGGATCCGTACGATGATCTCGCCTTTGGCGGCGCCGATCTGGCCGGCGAAGGCACGGTCGTCGGCGCAGGCGACGATCTGCAGCAGGTCGTCGGGGTACCGCTGTTGGCGCAGCGCGGCCATGGTGCGGCCGGTGGCGGTCGGCTCGTCGCCGACGACGAGCACGCTGACCCCGGTGGTGAGCGTCGACTGACCGGGTTCGGCGGGGGAGATTCGCGTCCAGTCGTTGTGCGGTGACGGTGACGGAGCGGAGGGCACGGCGTCAGGCTGGGACACGCGTGCAGCGTACCGGAAGGCCGGCCGGTAGCCTCTTGCCTGACGTGGGTCGGGCGCTCCGCGCGCGTCGGCCCGTTGGGATCCGAGCCGGAAATCAGGTGGCGCAGGTGGCGGAGAAGACGGCGGGCGACGCCAGCCGGGCCGGGGGGGCGGCTTCCGCCCGGTTCGGGCGGGCGGACCATCGCCGCTGGTGGTGGCGGATCCGGCTGGACGAGCGGTCCGCGGGGCAGCCGCTACCGGCTCGCACCGGGATGGCCCGTCGGGTGCTGGTCGACGCCGACTCGGTGGCCGCGCTGCGCGGGTTGCTCGCCGAGTCGGCCGCTGGTACCCCGGTGCGGCAGTTGACCGTACGGGTACGACAGTGGCGCCCGCCCGCACCGGGCTGGTCGGGTCGGCTCGGGTCGGTCGCCGGCATCCGCCGGCACCTGGTTCGGCTGCCGCACGGCGGCGGTGCCGCTCGGGTGAGCGTCGAGGTGGCCGCGCCGGTACCGCTGTACGTTCTGCTCTCCGCCGTGCTGGCGGTGCTGGCGCCGGTGCGTCCGCTGCCTCGACCGGCGAGCGCCGACGTGACCGCGATCGGTGCGGCGCCGGCCTGGTTGCCGCTGACCACCAACCACGTGGTGGCCGGGCAACTCGCGGTCAATCCGGAGATCCGGGGGTACGACGTGGTGCTCGCCCCGGACGCGGCGGCGCTCGCCGCCGGGCCGGATCTGGTGGGTGCCGCGGTGACCGCCGGGAACACCGGTGCCCGGGTGACGAACCGCCAGCCGGTGGTGTTGATCGACCCGACGGTGGCCAACCCGATCGGCCGGGGCCGCCGGTACGGCCCGACGGAACCGACCGGGGTGCTGGAGTTGCGGTCGGGCGAGCCGGCACCGGGTTGGTCGGTGCGGGCAGCCGACGCCCCGAGCGGTTCGGCGCCGCTCGCGCAGGGCCGGCTCGACGGCGTGCCGGTGTCCGGCGACCAGTTGGCCGCCGTACGCCGATTCGGGCAGTTGATCTGCCCGGAGGTGCCAGGGACGGAACCGGCCGCGGAGGCCGTGTTGTTGGCGCAGTTGGCGGCGACCGGGGCGGTGCTGCGGCTGCCGCAGGTGCCGCCGGCGGTCGCCGACCGGCTCGCGGAGCCGTTGCTGGAGTTGGTCGGCAGCGACCTGCCGGGCGTCGGCGCGGATCCGTTGGAGTGGGAGATCCGCAGCGTCCGGCAGCGGTCGGCGGCGTTGCGTGGACACGCCGCCGCGTTCGCCGCCGGTGATGTCACCGCCGGGGCCTTTCCCTCGTTGGCGGCTCCCCCGTCGGTGAGCGCGGTGCTGGTCACCCGTCGCCCGGAGTATCTGCCGGAGGTGGTTCGCCAACTCGCCGGGCAGACCTACCCGGAGCTGGAGATCGTGCTCTGCCTGCATGGCATCGAGTTGGCCGCCGACGTGCGGTCGCGGCTGGCCGAGTGTGGGCGGCCGATCCAGATCTTCGGCGCACCCGCCGGATTCAGTTTCGGTGAGGTGATGGGTGCGGCGACCGCTCGGGCCCGGGGCAGCCTGGTCACCAAGGTCGACGACGACGACGTGTACGGTCCGGAGCACATCTGGGATCTGGTGTTGGCCCGGGAGTTCTCCGGGGCCACGTTGGTCGGCAAAGCGGCCGAGTTCGTGGTGTTGCAGACCTTGGGCGTGACGGTACGCCGGGCGGCGGTGCCGCCGGAGGCGTACGGTGCCCCGGTCGCGGGCGGCACGATGTTGATGGCGCGCGGTGACCTGGAGGCGGTCGGCGGGTGGCGGCCGGTGCCCCGGTCGGTCGATCGCGGGCTGATGGACCGGGTGCTGCGGGCCGGTGGGCTGATCTACCGGACCCATCCGCTGGGCTATCTGTACGAGCGACGGGCGGCGGGGCACACCTGGGACGCCGGGCTCGACTATTTTCTTCGCCGTGCGGGTCAGCAGTGGGACGGGGTGCCCCGGCACCGGGAGTTCGGCACGGCACCGCAGATGCCGCAGGGTGCCGGTCAGCGCCGGTAAGGGGCGAAGTGACCGCTGGGTAACCCCCTGGACCAAGATCCGTAATTGAGCTGTCACAATGTGAACATGGCACGTTTACCCGATGTGCCAGATCGATGGCGCTCGGCACAGTCGTCGTGGGGCCGGGTATTCGATGCGACGGGGAGGTGACGGTGACCACCGTCGCGCTCAAGGACGTGACCAAGGTTTTCTCGGACGGGACCATCGCGGTCGACAACGTCAATCTCGACGTCAACGACGGCGAGTTCATGGTGCTGCTCGGCCCGTCCGGCTGCGGCAAGTCGACCGTGCTGCGGATGATCGCGGGTCTGGAGGACCCGAGTAGCGGTGCGGTGCTGCTCGACGGCGAACTGGCCAACGACATACCGCCCCGGGACCGCCGGGTCGCCATGGTCTTCCAGGACTTCGCGCTCTATCCGCACATGACGGTCGGCGACAACATCGCCTTCCCGCTGCGGCTCGCTGGCGTCGACGCCGGCTCGCGGGCCGAGCGGGTCGCCGATGTGGCCAGCGCGCTCGGCATCGGCGACGTGCTGGCCCGCCGGCCGGGCCAGCTCTCCGGCGGCCAGCGGCAGCGGGTGGCGATGGGGCGGGCGATCGTGCGTCGACCCGGGCTGTTCCTGATGGACGAGCCGTTGTCCAACCTGGACAGCGGGCTGCGGGCCGAACTGCGGGCGGAGATCTCCGGACTGGTGCGCGAGCTCGGCGTCAGCACGGTCTACGTCACCCACGACCAGGCGGAAGCGCTGACCATGGCCGACCGGGTGGCGATCATGCGCAAGGGCGTGCTGCAGGACGTCGGTACGCCGACCGAGGTGTACGGCCGGCCGGCCACCCTCTACGTCGCCGCTTTCCTCGGCAGCCCCAGAATGAACCTGTTGGAAGCCTCGGTCTACGTGCACCTCGATCGGTACGTGGCGCTCAATCTGGGCGATCAGGCGCTGTATCTGCCGTGGAGCGACATCCGGGCCCGGGCGGTGTCGCACTACCACGGCGAGCGCATCGTGGTCGGACTCCGGGCCGAAGCACTCACCCCGGTCGCCCCGGGCGGTTCGGGCGACGTACTGCAGGGCCGGATCCGGTTCCTCGAACACCACGGCCACGAGTCGCTGGCCTACCTCGACATCGGGGCCACCGCGATCATGGTCGACGACCTCGGCGGTACGCCGGCGGAGTCCACCGGTGCCACGGGTGGCCGAATGCGCCGGCTGGGCAGCGTGATGCAGCGGCTCACCGGGCGACCGGCCGAGCCGGCCGCTGCCGACCAGGACCAGTCGGGCGGCCGGACCGGCGACAAGCGGGAGAGCGTGCTCAGCGACGGTGGCCGCCACCACCGCCGGCCGGCCGAGCTGGCGGTGCGGCTCGCACCGTACCCGGCGGTCGCCCCTGGGCATCCGCTGGCGGTTTCGGTCCGGATGGACGCGCTGCACTTCTTCGACGAGCGCGGCGACCGGATCGACGTCGGGTGGCGCTGAGCGACCTTCTCGTCACGGCCGGTCGGCGCGCCGGGGAAACCGGGCCGGCCTGATGGAGATCGGGCTAGATTGGCGGTGTGCTCGGTCTACCCGCTCATGTGACCGCCTGCCTGTTCGATCTCGATGGGGTGCTGACCCAGACCGCGAAGGTACACAACGCGGCGTGGGAGGAGACGTTCAACGACTTCCTCCGCAGTCGGGCCGCCGCCACCGGCATGCCCTTCGTGCCCTTCGATCCAGGCGCCGACTACAGCCAGTACGTCGACGGCCGCCCCCGGGCCGACGGGGTGCGTTCCTTCCTCGCCTCGCGAAACGTTGAGATTCCCGAGGGGTCGGCGGACGACCCCCCGGAAGCCGACACCGTCAACGGCATCGGCAGCCGGAAGAACGAGATCCTGCTGCGACGCATCTCCTCCGACGGCGTGCAGGTCTACGACGGTTCGTTGGCCTATCTCCATGCCGCTCGCTGGGTCGGGCTGCAGCGGGCCGTCGTCTCGGCCAGCGCGAACTGCCGGGACGTGCTGATCGCCGCGGGGATTGAGGAGTTGGTCGAGGTGCGGGTAGACGGGGTGATCGCGCGCGAGAAGGGCCTGCGCGGCAAGCCGGAACCGGACACGTTCCTGGCCGCCGCGGCGCAGCTGGGCGTGGAGCCGGGCAACGCCGCGGTTTTCGAGGACGCCCTGGCCGGGGTGTCGGCGGCACGAGCCGGCGAGTTCGGCTGGGTGATCGGTGTCGACCGGGTCGGCATCGGAGATGAACTGCTCGCCAACGGTGCCGACATCGTGGTGGGCGATCTGGGGGACCTGCTGGCCGGAGCCGAACGGTGATCCGCGAGCGGGCCTATCCGGTCGAGCCCTGGCATGTCCGGGAGACCCGGCTCGACTTCGACATCCTGGCCCAGTCCGAGTCGGTCTTCGCCCTCGCCAACGGGCACGTGGGGTTCCGGGGCAACCTGGACGAGGGCGAGCCGCACGGTCTCCCGGGCACGTACCTCAACTCGTTCTACGAGCTGCGGCCGCTGCCGTACGCCGAGGCCGGCTACGGCTTCCCCGAGTCCGGCCAGACGCTGGTGAACGTCACCAACGGCAAACCGATCCGGTTGCTGGTCGACGACGAGCCGTTCGACGTGCGCTACGGCGACCTGATCTCCCACGAGCGGGTCCTCGACCTGCGGGCCGGGCTGCTGGACCGCCGGCTGGAGTGGCGCTCACCGGCCGGGCGCACGGCCCGGGTCCGCAGCACCCGGCTGGTCTCGTTCACCCAGCGGGCGGTCGCCGCGATCTGCTTCGAGGTCGAGGCGGTCGACGAGCCGCTGCGGATCATCGTGCAGTCCGAACTGGTCGCCAACGAGGAGTTGCCAGCACAGAGCAAGGACCCACGGGTGGCCGCCGTGCTGGATCAGCCGTTGCAGGCCGAGGAGCGGCTGGTGCAGTCCGACGGTGGGCTGCTGATCCACCGGACCAAGGCCAGCGGCCTGCGCATGGCGGCGGCGATGGGGCACGAGATCGACGGCCCGGACGGCGTCGCGGTCAGCACCGAGGGGTTCGACGACTGGGTACGCACCACCGTCTCCTGCACGCTGCTGCCGGGGCAGCGGCTGCGGATGGTCAAGCTGCTGACGTACGGCTGGTCCAGCCAGCGCTCCCTGCCGGCGCTGCGCGACCAGGTCGGCGCGGCCCTGGCCGGTGCCCGCATCTCAGGTTGGGAAGGGCTCTGCGCGGAGCAACGCAAGTACCTCGATGACTTCTGGGACCACTCGGACGTGCGGGTGGACGGTGATCCGGAGATCCAGCAGGCGGTCCGGTTCGGCCTGTTCCACGTGCTGCAGGCCGGTGCCCGAGCCGAGCAGCGGCCGATAGCGGCGAAGGGCCTCACCGGACCGGGGTACGACGGACACGCCTTCTGGGACACCGAGATGTTCGTGCTGCCGGTGCTGACGTACACCCAGCCGGCGGCGGTCGCCTCGGTGCTGCGGTGGCGGCATTCGACTCTGGACCAGGCCCGGGAGCGGGCCCGGATGCTCGGGCTCAACGGCGCGGCGTTCCCGTGGCGGACCATCCGTGGCCAGGAGTGTTCGGCGTACTGGCCGGCCGGAACGGCGGCGTTCCACGTCGCGGCCGACATCGCCGACGCGGTCCGCCGTTACGTCCAGGCCACCGGGGACATGGAGTTCGAGCGAGAGATCGGCCTGGAACTGCTGGTGGAGACCGCCCGGCTGTGGCGTTCGTTGGGCCACCACGACCGGCACGGCCGGTTCCACATCGACGGGGTGACCGGCCCGGACGAGTACACCGCAGTGGTCGACGACAACATCTACACCAACCTGATGGCGCAGCGGAACCTGCTCGCGGCGGCCGACTACGCGCTGCGCTACACCGACCGGGCCTGGGTGCTGGGCGTCGACGACGAGGAGACCGCGGCCTGGCGGGACGCGGCGCTGTCGATGCACGTGCCGTACGACGACGAGTTGGGCGTGCATCCGCAGTCGGCCGGTTTCACCCGGCACCAGGAGTGGGACTTCCCGGGCACTCCACAGGACCACTACCCGCTGCTGCTGCACTACCCGTACTTCGACCTGTACCGCAAGCAGGTAGTCAAGCAGGCCGACCTGGCGTTGGCGATGCACTGGCGGGGCGATGCCTTCACCGACGAGGAGAAGGCGCGCAACTTCGCCTACTACGAGCGGCGTACGGTGCGCGACTCGTCCCTGTCGGCGTGCACCCAGTCGGTGCTCGCGGCGGAGACGGGGCACCTGGAGCTCGCCCACGACTACATGGGCGAGGCCGCGTTGATGGACCTGCACGACATTAACCGCAACACCCGCGACGGCATCCACGTGGCCGCGCTGGCCGGGGCGTGGCTGGCGTTGGTCGCCGGGTTCGGTGGGATGCGCGATCACACCGGCGAGCTGTCGTTCGCGCCCCGGCTACCGCAGCGGATCAACCGGCTCGAGTTCACCATGATGTGGCGGGGCATGCGGCTGCGGGTGACCGTCCAGCACGACGAGGTGACCTACTCGTTGCGCGACGTCGACCCGAACGCCACCATCGAGCTGACCCACCATGGCGAGCCGGTCACGGTCGCGGCGGACAAGCCGATCACCCGGGCGATCCCGCAGGCCGGGCCGGCCGGCCCGCCGCCGCAGCAACCGACGGGCCGTTCACCGGTGCGCCGTTCGGCCCGCGCCGACTGATCGGCCCGACTGATCGGCCCGACTGATCGGGCCGATCACCGTCCGTCCTGCTGGGGAGTGCCGGTCGGCAAGTGTGACTGACCGGCACCTCCCGTTCCTGACCGGCAGCGCGACCGACCGACCGGGCCGAACCCTTACAACAGGGACAGGTGTACGTGGTTGGTGTGGTCACTGCTCGGGTCGCCGCCGGCACCGCTGTAGGAACTCCAGCCGGTCGTCGGTGACCAGAACTGGCGGTACCAGATGACGTACAGGATGCCGAGCTTGTCGGCGTTGCGGACCAGGAACGCGGTGAGGTTGTTGCCGTACAGCCGGTCGTCGCCGAAGGCGTCGCCGCCGAATCCGCTGGACTGCATGGAGAAGTCGCAGGCGCGCCCCTTGGGGTGCTCGAACGGCCCACCGGGCCGGAAGCAGGAGACGAAGCGGTTGAACCCGGCCTTGCTGGTCTCGTTCAGCGCGTGCTGGGTACGCGGGGTGATGCAGCCGGACGTGGTGGGGTCGTCCTGACTGCACGACTGTGCCGGCCACGAGCCGTCGGAGTTGCGGGGTGCCTGCGCGGCGACCGGCGAGGTAGCCGAGACGAAGCCGTTGGTGGCGACCGCCCCGACCAGCCGTAGGGCCCGCTCCGCCTCCTTCTTCTGTTTGTCCATGGCGGTGAGCTGCTGCTCCTCGCGGGCGACCTCGGCGTCGATCGCCGCGACGGCGCGGGCGGCCTGCTCGCGTGCCTGGTTGAGTTCGCGTACCCGCTTGTTGTCGTGCATGGCGATCATGTCCAGGCCTTCGGCCCGCTCCAGCAGATCGTCCGGGCTGGCGCTGTTGAGCAGCACCATCACCGGGGTGATCCGGCCGAGCCGGTACGAGTTGGCGGCCACCTCGCCGATCTGGGGGGTCAGCGCGTCCAGTCGTTCCTGGATCTTCTCCAGTTCGAGACTGAGCTGGAGTTGCCGCTTACGCGATTCCTCGACGGCTGCCTTCGCCTCGACGAAACCGCGTCCGGTCGATTCGAGCACCTCGCTGAGCAGCGGTGGTGCGCCTTCGCCCGCAGGATCGGACTCCTGGGCGGCGGCCGGCGACGCGACGACGAACCCGGCGAGTAGGGCGGTGACGGCGGCCAGCGCCGCAGCCAGCGGAAACCGCCGGCGGAGGGGTGCGGTCATCCTGTTCCTTTCCTTGGCCGCCGACCGAGTTAGCTGACGGGTTCGGGACGGAACGATCCCTACCGCTGATGCGGATTCACCCCAGTGGAAACTTGGTTCCCCGGCTCACCCCGGAGGGGTGATTGGGCGGCGGTCACTGCCGGCACCGGAGGGTGCCGCCTGGCAGAGACCGCAGGCAAGCCTACCGGATCGATGGCTGGCCCCGACACCTCCGGAACCGTGGTTGACCTGGGGGAAATCCGTTACCGGGCAACGACATTCGGTGATGTCCACTGTCTGCACTTGATGGCGTACTCGGGGTTGACGTCGTGCCCCGTCACGTCTGGCTGCAGCCCGGTTCTCTGCTTGATAAAGTACGATAAAGAACAAAAATGCCAATTGAAAGCTTTGGGCGAATTGATATGTCGGACGAGAATGCTTCACCTGTCGCGTCGGGCGACGACAGCGTCGTGGTCGTCGGGCTCGGCCGATTCGGTGGACAGGTGGCGCTGTCGCTGCGCCGTCTCGGGCACCACGTCCTGGGCATCGACGACCATCCCAAGCGGGTGCACCGCTTCGCCGACCGGCTCCCCCGGGTGGTCGAGGCGGACTCGACGGACGAGCAGGTGCTCCGGCAGCTAGGGCTGACCGGCCATCCGTGCGTCGTGGTCGCCATCGGGTCCGACATCGAGGCCAGCGTCCTCACCGTGGTGGCGCTCACCGAGCTCGGCGTGCGGGAGATCTGGGCAAAGGCGGTCACCGCCAAGCACGGCCGGATCCTCAGCTCGGTCGGCGCCCATCACGTGATCTTTCCGGAGGCGGCGATGGGTGACCGGGTCGCCCACCTGCTGGCCAGCCGGATGCTCGACTTCATCGAGTTCGACGACGGGTTCGCCATCGCCAAGGTGTGTGCCCCGGCCGACACCGCCGGTCGGACCCTGGCCGAGTCGCGGCTACGCCAGCGGTACGGCATCACCGTGGTCGGAATCAAGGAGCGGGATCAGCACCTGCGCTACGCCCGACCCGAAACGACGATCCCGCCGGACGCGCTGTTGATCGTGGCCGGGTCCACCGCCGAGGTCCAGCAGTTCGGCCGCTGAACCCGCCGAACGAGCCGTCCGGACCGGGCCCTGGCGCACGTGACGGCCGGGTTTCCGGCGATCACCGGCCTGTGATCCTGGTCGTAACCGTCTCGTCACGCCTTCATTTCGTGAGCTGATCAGCCTCTGGACTTTCGCAAACTCGTGACTCAGGCTACAGTCCCTGCAT
Organism: Micromonospora sp. LOL_023; assembly: GCF_048060115.1. NCBI lineage: Bacteria > Bacillati > Actinomycetota > Actinomycetes > Micromonosporales > Micromonosporaceae > Micromonospora > Micromonospora sp. LOL_023. The sequence continues at coordinate 55,898 of NZ_JBHMIM010000005.1, read as the reverse complement.
GGGAGCGCTTCCATTGATGGACGTGCCCCTAGATCAGGGTCAGACGTACGCTGACGCGAGGTCTGCGTCAGCACGTCGACCGCTCAGCCGTACGGCTGGCGGCGGGCCAGCCCGGACTCCGCCGCCAGCCCACGCACCACCTGTCGAGAGGAGGTGGAACCAGAGCCACTCGCGTGGCCCGGCTCCCGCGCGTCACGCACGATCTGGACGCCAAACCGCTCGTGCGTGTCAGTAACTGATGGTGGGGACGGGGGTTGCCCTCCCCGTCCCCACGCTAGTCCCCGATTGTTACGACGCGGAATCGCCGACAAGTCAGGACCGCGACGCCAGTCTGGCCGATAGCCCTGTCCAGCCCGCCGATGCATCGGCGGGCTTCGTTGTGTATAGCGGACCCTGACGGGCTCCACGTTGGCTGCCCCGCCGCCGCGGCGGTCCGGTGTGCCCAGCTCAGCCAGGGGTTCCGGTGCTGTCGGTCGTTGCGGGCACCGGTCGGGCGGCCGGGGGCGCGGCGGCCGTCCGGGCGTCGGGTGGGCGGCAGGCCGGCTGGGTGGCCGTCCCGCCGACCGACACGGGGCGTGCGATGCGGCGGTGGGCAAGGTCACATCTGCGCCGACCGCGCCTGGCCCGGCCGGGTCGCCCTCGAACCGCCGATGGTGGTGCCCGTGCCGCTGCCGGCGACACGTCGCCGCTGTCCGCAACGCCTCCTGGACCAGCCGGACCGAATCCGGTGGGAAGATCCAGTTCGGATTCGTCGGCAGCTGTGCGGGAGCAGCGCGCCGCCGATCGGGTTTGTGCACAACGGGTCGACTGCGCCGTCGTCGGTCGAGCTGACCAGGTGTCCGACAGGTCGACGGACTGCCGGCAACGAAACGTTGCGGTGACGGCGACTTGCTAGCCTCGCCCGCATGCGGGTGCTGGTGGTCGAGGACGACCCCGAGGTACGCAGCGCTGTGGTCACCGCGTTGCGCGGGGGCGGATTCGCTGTGGATCAGGCCGCGGACTGGAGCCAGGCAGACCTGAGCATGAGCGTCAACGACTACGACTGCCTGGTGCTCGACCGCATCCTGCCGGAGGGGGACTCGCTGCACCAACTCGGCCACCGCCGCCGCGCCGGGCTGGCCCTGCCGGCCCTGGTGCTGACCGCCCTGGACAGCGCCGGGGACCGGATCGCCGGGTTCCAGGCAGGCGTGGACGACTACGTGGTCAAGCCGTTCGTCACCGCCGAACTCGTGTTGCGGGTGCGCGCACTGTGCCGCCGCCGGGCCGTCACCACCCCGGCGCTGCTGCGGGTCGCCGATCTGGAGGTCGACGTGGCGCGCCGGGAGGTGCGCCGGTCCGGCATCCTGCTGACCCTGACCCGCAAGGAGTTCGCGGTCCTGGAGATGTTGCTGATCCGCCGACCCGCGGTGGTCAGCCGCAGCGACCTGTTCGAACACTGCTGGGACGAGCTGGCCGACCCGAGCTCGAACGTGGTGGACGCGGTCGTGGCCCAGCTACGGCGCAAACTCGGTGAACCGCAGTTGATCTCTACGGTGCGCGGGGTCGGCTACGGCATCGCCACGGTGCTGCCGTGATCCGGTGGCGGTGGCGGTGGCGGTGGCGGTGGCGCCCGGCGCGGGGCCAGCAGGCGGCCAAACCGCTGCAGACCGCCGACCGGCTGTGGAACCTGCGGATCCGGCTCACCGCACTGGTGATGGCGATCAACGTGGTCGGGTTGGCCGGTATGGGGGCGGTCGCGTTGCTGGTCGACGAACGGCAGCGCGACGAGGTGGTCGCGGCCGAGCTGCGGCGTACCGCCAGCACCGCGGCCGCGCTGCTCTACTACGACTCCGGGGCGCTGCAACTGGACAAGTTGTTCGACAACGCGGTGGCCAACGGCACCACCGCCGTGTACGTGTACGAGGCCGGCCGGGCCGAACTCAGCCTGGTCTTCGCGTACCCGGCCCGGTTGCCGGTGATCTCGCCGGACGTGCTGCTCGCCCCGGCCCGCACCGTATGGTCGACCGGCACCGAGATCGCCAGACCGGTCGGTGAGGACCAGACCGACCCGACCCCGCTGCTCGCCGTGCCGTTCGAACACGCCATCACCGGCGCGGTCTCCGGTGCCGTCGTCGTGCTCGGCGATACCGGTCCGGCCGAGTCCGCCAACCAGCGACTCGCCCTGGCCCTGGTCGTCGGCGGGGTCACCTTCACCGTTCTGGCCTGCGCGGGCGGCTACCTGCTCGCCCGGCGGAGCACCGAGCCGATCGCCGACGCGCTCAACCAGCAGGAGCGGTTCGTCGCCGACGCCGCACACGAGCTGCGTACCCCGTTGACGGTGATCCGGGCAGTCTCGGAGACCGCGCTGACCGAACCACAGCGCCGCCCGGCCGCGTTGCGCCAGGTGGTGCGCTCCGCCGACCGACTCGCCGACTCCGTCTCCGTCCTGCTCACCCGGGCCCAACTGGTAGCCGGGCTGCGGGACCTGCGCCGCGAGCCGTTCCGGCTGGACCAGCTCGCGGAAGAGGTGCTGTCGGACACCGTCCAGCCGCCGCACACCGCCATGCCGGACACCATGCCGGTGGTGGCCTCCGGGGATCCCGCGCTGATCCGGATCGCGTTGCGAAACCTGATCCAGAACGCGGTGCAGCACGGCCGGGTCGCCGACCAGCCCGCCGAGGTGCGCCTGACTGTCACGGCAGACCCGCCGACCGTACGGGTCCGGGACCGGGGTGGCGGGCTCAGCGAGGCGGTCGTCGACGCCCCGGAGCAGCGCTTCCGGTCCGGAGCCGAGGACGGCACCGGACTCGGCCTGTCGATCGCCAGTTGGGTGGCGGAGCTGCACGGGGGAAAGGTGCGGCTGGTCAACGTCGCGGACGGGGGCACCGAGGCCCGGCTACGGCTGCCCGACCCGTAGCACTGATCACGACACGTAGCACTGATCACGACACGTAGATCGCGCGCTCGCCGTTCGGGCTGATCGCGAACCAGCCGTCGGGCTGCCCGTGCCCGTTCGTGTCGCCGGGCATCCGGTCACCGGCGTACCCGTACAACGGCCAGCCGGCCAGGCTCAACTGCCGTCGGCCGTCGGGCCGGTCGAAGCAGGCGACCAGCTGCCGGTCGATGCCCTCGACCCGGATCTCGCCCTGACAGCGCACCGGCAGCCAGGACTGCAGGCAGGAGCCGGTGCAAGCCGACCGGGAAGGGCTCGCCGAGTCCCGATCTGAGCGGTACAACACGAACCCCTGGGTGTCGATGACGATGTTCTCCAACGTCCGGGAGGCGACGGCGTACAGTGCGGTGCCGGCCGGAGCCGCCGACTCGCTCGTCGGCGACTCGGCCGGGGCACCCGCCGGCGGGTTGCTGCACCCCGCGACGGCCAGTACCGCCGCGAGCAAGATCCGTCTCATCAAAAACTCACGCTCCAACCCGCAGGATAGGTGAGTCCGACCGGGTGCAGGAGGTGGACGTGCGCGCAACGCTGGGCCCGATGGCGGTGCTTGCCCTACTGCCCGTGGTCGCCGGGTGCGTGGCTACCGGTGGCGACGAGGCCTCGCCGGCCGCTGTCTGCGGCAGCCGGATCGCCGTACTGGGTCCACTCAGCGGGGATTCGGCGGATCTCGGCGGTTACATCTTCGACGGGGCCCGGCTGGCATTCGACCAGGATCGCGCGGAGCATCCGGACTGCCCGGTGGACCTGGTCGACTACGACTCCCAGGGCGATCCGAAACAGGCACCGGCGCTGGCCCAACGGATCGTCGACGATCCGAGAATCGTCGGGGTGATCGGACCGGGCTTCTCCGGTGAGGCCGAGGCGGCACTGCCGATCCTCGACCAGGGCGGGGTCACCACGATCACCACCTCGGCCACCCGTACCGAGCTCAGCCAGCGTGGTTGGTCGACCTTCCACCGCCTGATCGGCAACGACACGGCGCAGGGCCGCGCCGCCGGCTGGTACATCGACCAGGTCCTCGACGGGGCGGCCGTGTTCGTCATCGACGACGGCGGCGCGTACGGCCGGGGACTGGCCGACGAGGTGGTCGACCGGCTGGGTGCCAAGGTGGTGCAGCGGGCGACGATCGCACCCCGGACGACCGACTTCGCGGCGGTGGTCGGTCAGGTCCGGTCCGCCGCGGCGGACGTGATCTTCTACGGCGGCTACTACGGGGAAGCTGGTCGCCTGCAACGGCAGCTACGCTCAGCCGGGCTGACCCCGACCTTCGTCGCCGGTGACGCCGTCAAGGCGGACGGGTACTTCCGAACCGCCGGCGACTACGCGGACGCCGACGTGGTGATCACCTGTCCGTGCCTGCCACCCGAGCGGGCCGGCGAGGAGTTTCCCCGGCGCTATCGGGACGCCTTCGGGATGGAACCGGGCACCAACAGCGCGGAATCGTACGACGCGGCGCGGGTGTTCCTCGCCGGGCTCCGGGCCGGGCACAGCGACCGGACCTCGATGGAGGCCTTCGTCGACGCGTACGACGCACCTGGCGTCGCTACCCACATCGTCTGGACGAAAACCGGCGAGCTGGTCGATTCGTCCGTCTCGGTGTGGGCGTTTCGCGTCGAGGGTGGACTGTTCGTGGCGGAGCGGTCCATCCCGGCAAGTTGATCTGCGCGCCGCAACGGCGTGTCCGTGACTGTGGCAGAGGAGTTTGACCGTGACCGCAACGGTGTCAGCAGGTGCCGCGAACCATCCGGCCGTGACCATCCCCGGCCGCCGCCCGGCCAACGGGCCCGACCGGGTCCTGTGGGCTGTCGCGGATGGCCCCCTCGGACCGTATCCCCTGCTCGAGGCAGCGTTCTGTTGGAACGAGCGTCGACCGGTCGGCTGGCGCCGGCTCGGTCCGGCACCGACCGGCCCGACCGGGCCGTTGCCGGTCGTGCAGACCGAGCAACCGGTCGCCGCGGCCCGGATGACCCGGCTACTGACCACGATGACCTGGGCGGTCAGCGTTCCGGTCGGGGCGGCGACGCCACTGGCCCGGATCGAGGTGACCGCCGAGGCGTACCACCGGGTGCTGCGGGCGCTGGCCGGTGCCTGGCGGGACGGCCGCCGGATGCTCGCCAGCGCCGATCTGGCCGCCGTGCACTATCCGGCGGCGCTGGCGGTCTGGCGGATGGCCGCGCTGCTGGCGTCGCCCGACCCGGCCGCCGGGGTGCTCACCTTCTCGGTGAGCACCCCGGCGGCGGCGCTGCTGCGCAGCGCCGCACCGGTCCTCGCACTCCCGCACACCGTCGTCGAACGGGGTGTCCGCAGCACGGTGATCCGGGTGGACCGGCCGGCGCTGTTCCGCCGGCTGCTGGTCGATCTCGACCCGCCGGCGTTCGCCGGGCGGGTGGGTGTCCGGCGGCCGGGTGCCCGGGTACCTACCGCGGTTGCCGGTTGACGGTCGCCGTCGACCCGCCTACCGGCCGGCCGGTAGGCGGAGATCGTCAGCCGGCGAGCCGCCGGCGAGGCCTTCGGGTCAGGCCGAATCCGACGACGCCGCCGACCGCCGCCAGTACGCCGCCGAGCGCCGTCCAGACCCAGCGGCTGGAGAACTCGGGCAGCCAGCCGGCGAACCAGTCGGTGACGCTGCCCCACCAACTGCCTTCCTCGTCCTGCCCGGCGGCAACCTGGTCACCGTCGGTGGCGGAGTCCGGGTCGTCGCCAGCAACCTCGTCGCTGGCAGCCTCGTCGTCGGTGAGCTGCGCGGCGCTGGTGAGCACCGCACCCTGTTGTCCGGTCGGGGTCAGCGGTGCGCGCAACCGCCCGCCCTCCGGGCTGGTGTCACCGGAGACATCGGCGGTGATCCGCAGCTCGACCTGCACCGGCAACCCGAGGTCCTGCTCGGCGAGTTCGGCCACCGAGATCCGGACGAAGTAGGTCCCGGGCAGCGGATCCGCCGACCACGGCTCGGCCCACCCACGTACCTGCCGCAGCACACAACCGGCCTGAACCTGGCGGTCCGTCGCCGAGCCGACCGGCGACTGCGCTCCGGCGGTACAGGGCTGCCGGCGCCGTAGTCCGTCGAAGACGTCGATGGTCCAGGTGGAGGCGCCGCTACGGCTGGCCGGATCGGCCAGGGTGACGGTCGCGGCTATCGAGCTGGTCTGGCCGGCCTCGGCAGGGAAGGACCAGTAGAGGTACTCGCCGGTCGCGGCGGAGACCCGTACCGGCTGATCGATGTTGACGGCGGCGGCGGTCAGGAACGACGTGCCGGCCTTGGTGAGCGTCGCCTCGACCGGGAGTGGTGTCGGACCGTCGGCCGCCGCCGGGGTCGCGGCGAGCAGCACGACGGCGATGCCGGCGACGCCGGCCCGGATCAGCTGCGGGATGTGACGAGCCATCTCAGTTCTCCTTCCAGACTGTGCCCCACCAGCGGGTGAGCCAGCCGGTGACGACACCGGTGAGCAGCCCGGCGAGGCCGAGTACGACGAGCAGCAGCCAGCCGCGACCGAGGCCAGGGCTGTCCGGGGTGGGGGAGGCGGGGACCAGGTCGAGGGTGAGCTCGACCGGCATGCCGGGGGTGTTGCCGGCACCGCCGGGTCCGGCGAAGGAGTTGCTCACCACCAGGCAGACCTCGGTGAGCGCGGCCTCGGCACCGAGGGTGTCCGAGCCGGCACCAGGAACGTCCGATCCGGTGCCGGAGTCCTCTTGGTCGGAGCCTTCGGGGTCGGCCGCCGCGGAGTCCGCGTTCCCGGAGTCTGTCTCCGAGGCGGCCGACCACCGCAGACCGGTGGACAGCACGTCGGTCCGTCCGCTGCCGGCGTCGGTGCCGCGCACCAGTTCCCGGCCGTTGGGGTGCACCGCGCGCAGCAGGACTCCGTAGTCCCGGTTGACCGGCCGGTCGAGGGCGATGCTCACCGAAGCGCGCAGCTCCTGGTCCGGCTGGATCGGCACCCGGTACCAGCGGTGCTCGGAGAACCGTTCCCGGTCGGCGTACACGCCGGGCGCGAGTAGCGGGGCCGCGGCACAGTCCGCGCTGCCGGCGACCAGCTCCGGGGTCTGGGTGTAGGTGTCCTGGGCCCGGTCGACCAACTGGTTGATCCGGTCGGCGAGCTCGTCGGCGCTCTGCGCGGTGGTGTAGGTGCCCCCGGTGGCGCTGGCGATGCAGACCAACTGCTGGCGTACGGCGTCGTCGAGGGTGAGCCCGAGGGTGTCGACGATCAGGCGGGTGCCCTGTGCGGCGAGTTCCCGGGCGACGTCGCAGGGGTCGGGTGGCGCGCAGGTGTCCTCCCCGTCGGAGATCAGCACGATTCGGCGGGCCGTCTCCCCGGTGCCGAGGTCCTTGGCCGCTTCCCGCAGGGCCAGCCCGATCGGGGTGTAGCCGGTCGGGCGTAGGCTGGCGATCGCGGCCTTGGCCTGTTCACGGTCGACCGGTCCGACCGGCACGATCTGTTGGGTGTCCTGGCAGCCGAGCGCCTGGTCGTCGCCGGGGTAGGTAGCGCCGAGGACCCGGATCCCGAGGTGGGTGCCGGCCGGCACGGCGTCGACGACCTCGTTGAAGGCGCGCTGGGCGACCGCCATCCGGGTCTGCCCGTCGATGTCGGCTTCGCGCATCGAGCCGCTGACGTCGAGGACCAGTTGCATCCGGAGGTTCTCGGCCGGTTTGGTCTCGTCGGCGTGGGCGGGCGGAATTCCTGGCAGGATGATAGCGGCCAGTAGTCCGATCAGGACTATCTGGGCCGTGCGTCGGATGATCACCGGGCGATCTTAGTGATCATCGTCAGAATTCATCCACAGTAGCTGCGAAGGTGGACTGTCGCGGCTGGGCTCAGCGCGACGACACCAGCTCGAGCCGGACGCTGGGCGACGTCTCGAACAGCCCGGTGACCAACTCGGCGTAGTCACGGGCCATGTCGCCGACCTGGTAGTCGCGCGCGGCGGCCCGGGCCGCGAGCTCGACGTGCCGACCGCGTAGGCCGCGGGCGGCCAGTATGGCCGTCGACAACCCCGCATCGTCCTCGGGGTCGAAACCGACCGTGTAGCGGGGATCCAGCAACGAGACCAACGATCCGGTGCGTGGTGCCACCACCGCCCGGCCGAAAGAGATCGCGAGATGGAAACAGCCCGAATTGAGCACGGAGCGGTAGGGCAGCACCACCGTGTCCGCCGCCTTGAAGTACAGCTGGATGTCCGCGTCCGGGATCGAGTCGAGCACGAGGGTGATCTGCGGGTTGCGTGCACAGCGTTCACGCAGGTCGTCGCGGGGATCGAGCCGCTTGGCCGGACCTGCCACGATCAGCCGCAGCCGAGGGTCCTCATCGGCGGCGACCGCGAAGGCGTCCAGCAGCTCACCAACACCCTTGTACGGACGTACCCCGCCGAAGAAGAGCAGCACGTGATCGTCTGCGGCGAAACCGAACCGCCGACGTGCCGCGAGCCGGCTCAGCGCGTCGGGATAGACACCAAGGTAGCTACTGTGTCGAACAACCCGGACCTTCTCCATCGACAACGGGTAATGTGCCTCGACGGCCGCTGCGGTCTCGGCGCTGAGGACATGCACGATGTCCGCCTCGGCCGCGAGGAACCGGGCCAGCTCCCGCTCGACCTCAGGGAACCCGCACTCGTGTGGGAACACGTTGTGGATGGTCCAGATCAATCGACCGCCCCGCTGGCGCAGTTGCGCGATCCGCTGCTTGAACTGGGCGAGTCGGGCGGCGGCCTCGTCGTCGGAACCAGCGGGCTGCAGAATCGGATCCGTCCAGTGCACATGCAGCAGGTAGTTGTCGAGGCGTCCGGCCGGGGCGTGTGGCGCTACCGGGCCCGTCACGACGTCGTCGACGGGATAGGACTGCACGCCGACGGAACGAAGGCGTGACATCAGCAGATCCTGATACGGGTTGTCCACGTAGTGTGGGAAGACGCCGACCAGGTAGGTGGCAGTGCGGCGCGGGCGCGGATCGAGTTCGGCGAGCACCTTGTGCAACTGCTCGGCCCGCCGCGCGTACGAGTGGCGGTCACGCACCACCGCCGACAGCCGCCGGGCCAACGCGTCGGTCCCAACCGGGTCGTCGATCAGCCGGCGGATGACCGCCCCGAGGCTCGCGGAGTCGCTGTAGGTCGGCGTCTCACCCAGGCCGAGTTCCGGCAACCCGATCCGTGAGTTGGTGACTGGCAGCGCGCCGGCGGCCAGGCTTTCCAGGAGCCGGGAGTTGATGTTGCCGAACGGGCGCGTGGTGTGGTTGAGGTCGTCGAGGACCAGCAACGTCCGTTGGTAGAGGTCCGGCAGGTTGAAGTAGCTTGTGCTGCCACCCGCGTAGGATTCGAAGAAGGGGTCAAGGCCTCGCCGTTCGCCGAAGATGACGAATGGAAACGTGATGTCGACGTCGCGCAGACACTGGTAGAGATGCCGGCGGCGGCCCCACGAGTTGACCGTGGTGACCACGCCAGCGCGGGTCTGGTCGACCGCCGCCGGAGTGAACAATTCGGTGTCGACGCCCAGCGGCAGCAGACCGGTCGGTCCGTCGTACCGCTCGCGGAGCCGGTTGAGTGCGATGGTCGAGGACGCCAGGACCGCGTCGAACAGCGCCAGGTGCGGGTGCGCCATCCATCGTTCGGTCTCGTTGCGAACCCAGGCGATGACCCGACAGCCGTCCGGCACGGCCAGCGGGTCGAACGTGGGGATCATCGCGACAGCCAGGTCGGTCGGCGCGGGTAGCTCAGCCCAGCGTTCCGACGGCAGGTAGGCCACGTCGTATCCGTGTCGTTTCAGCTGGCGACCGATGCCGGCGGCGACGTAGAGGTCGCCACGGCCGGCGTCCAGATCCGTCGTGGCGACACAGAAGGCGATCCTGGGGTGGCCGGATCCGAACTCCGCGCGTACCGCATGTTCGTAGGAGGCACGCAGTGCGGTGTCTGCGGTCAGGCCACGGAAGTGGTCGGGAACCGTCTCGTCCGCGCCTGGTCGGCGGTTGTCCGGGTGGTCCGCCGTGGTGCGCCCGGTGGTACGGCGACTGGCCGACCGGGCTCGACGGCGATTGACCGCTCGAAGTCCCGCGGCCGGCCTGACCAGGAACCGGATCGCCTTTCCCGCCCGGTACGTCTTGCTTGTGGTCATCCGGCCCAGCTTGGCCTGAAGTCTGATCAGCTGCTCCTGCGAGGTGTCGAGCTTCGTCTGCAGGTTCTTGAGATTCTTCTGCGACTCCTTGAGCTTGACCTGGAACTCGATGCGTTCCTGTTCGGCGTGCAGTTGCGCCTCGCGGGCCTGCAGGGCGTCGAGTCGTTCGTGTCCGACGGCGTCCTGTGCGCGCCGCAACTGTTCGTCGAGCTGCTGATGTCTGTGTTGCAGGTCGCACAACTGCCGGGTGAGTCGTCCGACTTCGGCCAGCGAGCTGAGATGGGCCGCGTGTTCGCAGTTCAGCCGACGTTCGGCGATGGCAACGCGGGCGACCTCGGTCGATGGTCGGGCGACCATGACGTACTGGTAGGTGTCCGCCTCACGGCCGAGTTTTCCGACGATTCGCCGCAGCTCCGCGTCCACCTCCTGAGCCCGGCTGCGGTGGTGCGTCTGCTCCGCCGTCCGCAGCGTCCGATGCGTCTCGACCAGCAGATAGCCGGTGGACTCCAGGAGCGCCTGCATGCTGTTGCGGGTGAAGAACCGAAGATGCGTCGAGTCCAGCAGCCCGGTCTGGGTGTACTCGAAGTTCCCGGTCGACAGTTCGAGGATGATCGACTCGTGGGCGATGTTCGGAAAGCTGATGACCACCATGCCGTCGGCAGCAATGATCTTCTCGTCCCGCAGGGCGCGTAGCACGAGCCCCGGTTCGACCAAGTGTTCCAGGACGTCAGCGAGGATGACCACGTCGTATCGGCGGCCGCGCAGTTCCTGCGTCCACTGCGGGTCGCGGAGGTCGAGAAGGACCGTCTCGGGTACGCCGGCGGCCCGGGCCTCGGCGAGGGCGTCCGCGTCGTGATCGGCGCAGGTAACCGTGCGGCCAGCGGCGGTGGCGAGCAGGCCGGACACGATCCCCGGACCGGAGCCCAGATCGAGGACCCGCTCGCCACCGCCGCGGGCGAGACGGTAGACCGCCGCGGCCGTGTTGTTGGTGTCGGCCGGGTCGAAACTGTACGTGTACTTGCTCATACCTACCTCCGCCGATCCGCCGCCGGTTGGCCGGGGCGCGAGTCGTCTGCGGTCTGCGCGCGTCCTGCCCTGCTGTGCGCCCTGCCCCGACCGGCTAGGTGAATGCGAAGTCGCCGATGTCGTCACGTCGGCCCAGCCGGCCCTTCTGGGCGTCGGAGAGAGCGAGCTGCACGATCTTTTCGAGGTCGCCGACCAGGTGAGGAGTGTGCGTGGTGACCTGATTGGTCCAAGCTGCGATGAAGGGTTGCAGCTCGGTCACTACCTCCTCGAAGGAAGCCGAGAAGAAGCGTTGACTGAAGTGCACCCGGTTCCGGCACATGTAGTAGATGTAGTGTGCGGGTGGGTACTTTCCAGCCGATCTCTTGTAGTGCCAGGTCCGAGCGTATGGTGCGATCACAGTACGCCAGCCGGCACGCTGGGCGCGGAGACAATAGTCGGTCTCTTCGTAGTAGAGGAAGTAGTCCTCCGAGAGTTCCTGGAGCTGCCGCACCACGTCCCGACGGATGAGAAAACACGCACCGGTGACATAGTCGACGTCGCGGACGGCGTCATCGGCGACGCACGGGTCGAACTTGCCCGCGTCGGCATGGTAGGTGGAGCCCTTTCCCTTGATCACCCCGCCGTTGAACAGGATCCGGGCCGGATGCCCGCCGTCGAGGATGCGGCAGCCGACGATCCCGGCGTCCGGATGCTCCTCGGCGGTGGCGAGCATGCGGGTTAGCGTCTCCGCCCCGACCACCGCGTCGGGATTGACCAACCAGATGAACTCGACCGGTGTCTCCAGCGCGGCTCGGATTCCGATGTTGCAGCCGCCCGCGAAGCCGAGGTTGTCCCCGGATCGGATGAGGCGTACCGTCGGCTCGAGTAGATCGGCAAGGTCGGCACCGGTGTGTTCGGGCTCGGTGTTGTCAACGACGATCAGCTCTTGACTGGCGTTGTCGCTTGCCTGGAGCGAATTCAGGCAACGGACGGTGTCCTCGTCGTGCCTGTAGTGCACGACAATGGTCGCTACCTGTGGCCCGAGTCGCACGAACGGCCTCTCCTGATGCTGGGCCGATCCTCCCTATGGCGAAGCTATCAGGTCGGTCCTCAGCCCGCGACACCGTTCGTCGGCCGTCATCCGATGGAGCCAGTCGCGCGATGGTGCGCCGGCCCTGCTCGGTCCCGCCCGGGTCGACTCGACGAGTCTCAGCCCGGCTGGTCCGACTTGGCCGCCGGTTGCCCGGCGGTGGCGATCGCCTCGCTGAGCGCGCCGACCACCGCCGCGTCGGTGTCCGGGTGGGAGCGGAGAATGAAGTCCACCTCGCCGAGCGGTGGCAGGTCCGTCGAGCCGACCGGAGCCAGACCGGCGGGGATCAACCGGGCGGAGTGCGGCAGCAGACCCAGCCCGGCCCGGGCGGCCGCCACCAACCCGCCGAGACTGCCGCTGGTGCAGGCGATCCGCCAGGGACGACCGGCAGACGACAGCGCGGCGAGCGCCTGCGCCCGGGAGATGCTGGGCGGCGGGTACACCACCAGCGGCACCGGATCCCCGGGCCGCCACTGCGCCGGCTGTTCCGCCGCCCCCAGCCACACCAGGCGGTCGCGCCAGATCGACGTGCCGCGGCCCTGCCCGGTGAGCCGTTTGGCAAAGAGCAGGTCGAGGCCGCGGCTGTCCAGCAGTTGGTGCAGCGTACCGCTCAACGCCACCGTCAGTTCGACGTCGACCAGGGGGTTGCGCCGCCGGAAGGTCTGCAGCACGTCCGGCAGGTACGTGGAGATCAGGTCCTCGGACACTCCGAGCCGGAGCTTGCCCCGCACCACGGCGGTGCTGAAGTGCCGCCGGGCGCGGTCGTGCGCGTCGAGGATGTCCCGGGCGAAGCTGACCATCGCCTCGCCGTCGACGGTCAACTCGACCGTGTGGGTGTCCCGCAACAGCAGCGGCCGGCCGGTTGCGTCCTCCAATCGGCGGACGTGCTGGCTGACCGTGGACTGGCGGACCGCCAGCCGCTGCGCGGCGCGGGTGAAGCTCAGCGCCTGCGCGACGGCGAGAAAGCTTCGCAGGTGGGTGGGCTCGTACACCCCTCCAGGTTATCGCGTTTCGTGATGGCAGTCAGAGCGGTGATCGGCTTTCCCGCTGATTGGTCTGCCGCCCAGAATTGTGGCTGTCCGCTGCCGGCGGACCTTCACCCCCCTCGTGACCTGGAGTACCCCGGATGCGCTGGCCCCGCTGGCTGATCATCGACCCGTTCATCGCGATGCTGCTCGGCGTCGTCGCGCTGGCAGCCCTGCTGCCGGTACGCGGTACCGCCGCCTCGATCGCCGGTATCGTCGCCGGTGTCGGCATCGCGCTGTTGTTCTTCCTGCACGGGGCCCGGATCGCGCCAGCGGCCGCGGTCGCCGGCGCGCGGCACTGGCGGCTGCACACCGTGGTGCTGGCCACGACCTTCGTGGTCTTCCCGCTACTCGGGATCGCCATCGGGCTGATCAGTCCGCAACTGCTGCCCGCCGAGCTCTACCAGGGGGTGCTCTTCCTCTGTGTGGTTCCCTCGACGGTCCAGTCCTCGATCGCGTTCACCTCGATCGCCCGGGGAAACGTGCCGGCCGCGGTGTTCAGCGCTACGTTCTCCAACATCGCCGGGATCGCGTTGACCCCGCTGCTGGCAGTGCTGCTGATGGCCGACACCGGGGCGCTGCGGCTCACCGCCGGCTCGATCGGCTCGATCGTCGGGCAACTACTGTTGCCGTTCGTCGCCGGCCAACTGTCCAGGCGTTGGACGGCCGGCTGGATCGGCCGGCACAAGGCGGTCACCTCGTTGGTCGACCGGGGCTCGATCCTGCTGGTCGTCTACACAGCGTTCAGCGCGGGCGTCGTCGCCGGGATCTGGCAGCAGATCTCCGCCGGCCAACTGCTGATCCTCGCCGTGACCGTCAGTATGCTGCTGGCGGTGGTGATGGGGCTGCTGGTCGGTGCCGGTCGGGCTTTCGGTTTCGACCACGCCGACCGGGTAGCGACCTTGTTCTGCGGTGCCAAGAAGAGCCTGGCCACCGGGCTGCCGATGGCCGCCGTGCTGTTCAGCCCACAACTGCTCGGCATGCTGGTGCTTCCCCTGATGATCTTCCATCAGATCCAGTTGATCGTCTGCGCGGCACTCGCCCGGTGGTGGGCGGGCCGGGCGTCCGCCACCGAGGCCGAACAGCCCGCCACCGCCGGCTGACCACGGCAGGTCGCCCGGGTCCGCCGGGCGACGAGCCCGAACCCGGTCAGCGCACGGCCGTGTCCAACTGGTCGGCGCCGTACCGGTCGATGTACTGGTCGAGGGTGTCGTTACGGACCGCGCTCCAGAAGTCGACGCCGCGTTCGGTGTCGAGCCACATCACCCACTGGTCGCCGACGAACCCGGTGGACGCCACCGGGGCGGTGACGAACCGGACGTCGGTGCGGACGTTGCGCAGGTCGAGGGCGATCCGGCGAAGCTTGTCGTTGGTCAGGCCGTCGTCGACGGTGACGGTCTGGGTGGCCGCGTCGAGCAGCGCGCCGAGTTGTCGCGGGTTGGTGAGGGTGTCCCGGTCCAGGATCTCGGTCAGCATGGCCCGCAGATAGTTCTGGTGGCGGCGCATCCGGTCGAAGTCGCCTTCAGGTAGGCCGTGCCGCTGCCGTACGTAGTCGACCGCCTGATCGCCGTCGAGCCGCTGTGGCCCGCTCTGCCAGCCGGCATGCTGGCCGATCGGGGGAGTGTCGGCCAGAATGTCCACGGTCACTCCGCCCACCGCGTCGGTGAGGTCCCGTAGCCCGGCGAGATCCGTCAGGGCGACATGGTCGATCCGTAGTCCGGTCACGTTCTCGACGGTTTGTACGGCGAGGCTGACGCCGCCCAGGGCGTACGCCGAATTGATCTTGAAGTTGTCGTGCCTGGGGATCGGCACCCAGGAGTCCCGGGGGATCGACACCACGTACGCCCGTTGGCGGTCGGCGGTCAGGCGCACGACCATCAGCGAATCGGTCCGGCCGGCCGGCGTGCCGTCGGAGTCGGCGCCGGTGGCACTCGCCGCCTGGCTGTCGATTCCGGCGAGCAGGATGGTCAACCCCTCGGGGGTCGGCGCCGGTCGTTGCTCCGCCGGGATCGCGGCGAACGGATCGGGGAACCTTTCGATCTTGCCGAGGTAGTGGTGGCTGACCGCGGTGATGCCGCCTGCTGCGGCGAGCGCGGTCACCACCAGGCCGGTGATGCCGAGCAGGGCGATGCGGCGCAACCGCCGGGGAGACCGGGGAGGTCGCGGCCGCCGGTGCTGGCCGCCGGTGCCGGGTGACACGACGACGGTCGCCTCCGGCGTCGGTCTGCTCGCAGTCTGGTCCGCGTGGGAGTCGGCCGGCGCCCTCTCGGCGCTGGTGGTCGCCGACGGTCGCAACGACTCGATCCACTGTTGGTGGTCGGGCCACTGCTGGCCGTGCGACGGCTCCGGTTGCCCGGGCCACTCTGGTCGGTCGTGCCACTGCTGCTGGTCGTCCGGTCGTCCGGTCACTGCTCCCACCTCTGACCTCGTCGATTCGAGACTCAGACTAACCAGACATTAAGTAATTATCAGGAGAATCGTTCGATAGCTCCAGGGAACCCGGGGCTCTGGGGGCGCCTGGATTCCCGGACCGGGGCAGCACATCGGCGGTCGGTGTCCAGTTGTGTCGTTGATCATCGGAATGTCGGCAGACGGTCCAACCAGTGCGGTAGGCGGCGGCTACAGCGCGGTGACAGATCCGCGCAGGTGAAAGGTGCCTCGCTGGCTGGCCAGGTGGCACCCGATCTTGGGAGAATCCGGGTACGGCGACACCCGACGCCGGGCGTCGTCCATGACCGTGTTCACCATGTGTGGACCTTCAGTGACCGGGGCGAAACGGATAGTGTGCTCACTGTCCGCGCGCCGGCCGCCTTGGCCGGCGTCGCTGTTCCTGCTGTGACTGTGGAGGTGGAGACCTTTTCATGGCCGACCCGACCCCCACCAAGGCGTCTGATCCCAACGAGCCAACCGAGTCGACCACGGCCGACGAGCCGGCCAGGGCCGGCGAAGCGCGGCGGCCGTTCCAACTTTCGTCCTGGGCGGAAGCGAAGTTCGTCGGCGACGTGCTCCGGATGGAGACCGTCGGCGGCGGGCTGCTGCTGCTCGGCGCCGTCATCGCCCTGATTTGGGCGAACTCCGCCTGGGGTGACGCCTACTCCGAACTCGGGCAGTTCGTGCCCTGGCCCGGCGGCGAGGCACTGCACCTCGACGTCAACCTGGGCCACTGGGCGGCGGACGGACTGCTGGCCATCTTCTTCTTCGTGGTCGGGCTGGAGCTCAAACGCGAGTTCGTCGCGGGCGAACTGCGCAGCCCTCGGCGGGCCGCCCTGCCGGTGGTCGCCGCGGTCGGCGGCATGGCCGTCCCGGCGCTCATCTACGTGCTGATCAACCTCGGCACCGGCGACGGGGCGCTGCGCGGCTGGGCCATCCCGACCGCCACCGACATCGCGTTCGCCCTCGCGGTGCTGGCGGTCATCGGCTCCCACCTGCCGCAGGGCCTGCGTGCCTTCCTGCTCACCCTGGCCGTCGTCGACGACCTGCTGGCGATCACCATCATCGCCTTCTTCTACACCGAGCAGGTCAACTTCCTGGCGCTGGCCGGATCGCTGCTTCCGCTGCTGATCTTCGCGTTGCTGCTGCGGGCCGGCAAGACCTGGTGGTGGGCGCTCATCCCACTCGCCGCCGTCACCTGGACGCTGATGCACGCCTCCGGGGTGCATGCCACGATCGCCGGCGTGCTGCTCGGCTTCGTGGTGCCAGTGCTGCCCCGCAGGGGCGAGCAGCACGGCCTGGCCGAGCACCTCGAGCACCTGTGGCGACCGATCTCCGCCGGCTTCGCCGTCCCGGTCTTCGCCTTCTTCGCCGCCGGGGTGTCGCTGCGCGACGGCGGCATCGGATCGGTGCTGACCGACCCGGTGGCGATCGGCGTCATCGCCGGTCTGGTCCTCGGCAAGACCATCGGCATCCTCGGCGCGACCGCGTTGATGACCCGTTTCACCCGTGCCGATCTGGGCGGGCTGAAATGGATCGACATCATGGGGGTGTCGCTACTGGCCGGCATCGGCTTCACCGTCTCGCTGCTCATCGGCGAGTTGGCGTTCGGCGCCGGCAGCGACCGGGACGCACACGTCAAGGCGGCCGTGCTGATCGGCTCGTTGACCGCAGCAGTCCTCGCCGCGCTGATCCTGGTCCAGCGCAACAAGGTCTACCGGCGGATCTCCGCCCGGGAACGGCAGGACGCCGACGGCGACGGGATTCCGGACATCTATCAGCAGCCGGACCCGCCGGACGTCACCGAAGCCGCCGACGACCGCACCGCGACCGACCCCGACGGTACGCAGAAAGATCCCGACGGTACGCAGAAAGCGGCCCGCAACGACGGCCGCTGAGACGAACTCGGTGACGGCGGCCCCGCGATTCCGTGCGCCAAGGACAGCTCCCTGAACCCAGGGACACCTCCCTGAACCCAGGGACACCTCCCTTACTCCAGGGACAGGTCCAGCAGCGACTGGAACGCGGGGCTGCCACTGCCGTCGAGGCCGATCCGGCGGGTCAGCCGGACCGACTGCAGCATCCGCCGGTCGTGCGTGACCAGCAGCAACGTGCCGTTGAACGAATCCAGCGCCGACTCCAACTGCTCGATCGCCGGCAGGTCCAGGTGGTTCGTCGGCTCGTCCAGCACCAGCAGGTTCACCCCGCGTGCCTGCAACAACGCCAACGCCGCCCGGGTCCGCTCGCCCGGCGAGAGCGTCGCCGCCGGCCGCAGCACGTGGTCGGCCCGCAACCCGAACTTCGCCAGCAACGTACGGGCCTGCCCCGGGGCCAGCTCGGCGGCCGCCCGGAACGCCTCCAGCACCGGCTCGTCGCGCAGGAACAGCCCACGGGCCTGGTCCACCTCGCCGACCACCACCCCCGGGCCGAGCCACGACTCACCCGAGTCCAGCGGCAGCCGGCCCAGCAACGCGGCGAGCAGCGTCGACTTGCCGGACCCGTTCGGGCCGGTGACCGCGACCCGGTCCGCCCAGTCGATCTGCAGGTCCACCGGGCCGAGGGCGAACTCGCCACGGCGTACCACCGCTTGTCGTAGCACCGCGACCACCGCGCCCGAGCGGGGCGCAGCGGCGATCTCCATCCGCAGCTCCCACTCCTTGCGCGGCTCCTCGACCACCTCCATCCGCTCGATCATCCGATCGGTCTGCCGGGCCTTCGCCGCCTGCTTCTCCGCCGTCTCGGCCCGGAAGTTGGGCCCGAACTTGTCGTTGTCGGTGGCCTTGCGTCTCGCGTTGCGCACGCCCTTCTCCATCCAGGCCCGCTGAGTGCGGGCCCGGGCCTCCAGGCCGGCCCGGGTGTCGGCGTACTCCTCGAACGCCTCCCGGGCATGCCGGCGGGCCACCTCGCGCTCCTCCAGATAGCCCGCGTACCCGCCGCCGTAGTGGTTGACCTGCTGCTGAACCAGGTCCAGCTCCACCACCCGGGTCACCGTCCGGGCGAGGAACTCCCGGTCGTGCGACACCAGTACCGTGCCGGCGCGCAGCCCGGTCACGAACTGCTCCAACCGGGCCAGCCCGGCCAGGTCCAGATCGTTGGTCGGCTCGTCGAGCAGCGCCACGTCGTAACGGCTGAGCAACAGCGACGCGAGCTGGGCGCGCGCCGCCTGGCCGCCGGAGAGCGCCGTCATCGGCCGGTCCAACGCCACCGTCAGCCCGAGATCCGCGACCACCTGCCCCGCCCGTTCGTCCAGGTCGGCACCGCCGAGATCCAGCCACCGCTCCAGCGCCACCGCGTACTCGTCGTCGGCCCCGGCACCACCGGCGGCCAGCGCCTCGGCCGCGGCGTCCATCGCCTGCTGCGCCGCCGCCACCCCGGTCCGACGGGCCAGGAAGTCGCGCACCGTCTCACCGGGGCGCCGCTGCGGCTCCTGCGGCAGCAGACCGACGTTGGCCGTCGGTGGATTGCGGGTGACGGTGCCCGACTCCGGCGGCTCGGCTCCGGCCAGGATCCGCAGCAGCGTCGACTTGCCGGCACCGTTCGCGCCGACCAGCCCGATCACGTCCCCCGGCGCGACGACGAGGTCGAGCCCGGTGAAGAGTTGCCGGTCACCGTGTCCGGCGGACAGGTCCCTGACGATCAGTGTGGCGCTCATGGCCCGGCGATCCTAGCCGCTGGCCGGCACACTGTGCTGCATGTTTTCCACGCTGGCGATCGACTGTGGCGGTGGTGGCGTCAAGGCGTCGGTGCTCGACGAGACCGGCACCATGCGGGCCCGGCCGATCCGGATACCCACCCCGTACCCGCTGCCACCGAAGCTGTTCGTCGACACCCTGCACGATCTGGGCGAGCGGCTGCCGACGGCGGACCGGGTCACGGTCGGCATGCCGGGGATGATCCGCCACGGCGTGGTGGTGGCGACCCCGCACTACATCACCCGGGCCGGTCCGCGTACCAGGGTCGATCCGGCGCTGCGCGACGAATGGTCCGGGTTCGACGCCCGGACGGCGCTGTCGGCCGCGTTCGACCTGCCGGTGCTGGTGCTCAACGACGCCGAGGTGCACGGCGCCGGCGTGGTCGCCGGAACCGGCTGCGAACTGGTCCTCACCCTCGGCACCGGGCTGGGCTGCGCGCTGTTCGACGGCGGCCGGCTCGCCCCGCATCTGGAGCTGTCCCAGGCGCCGGTGCGCTGGGGGCAGACCTACGACACCTACGTCGGCGAGCACGAGCGGCGCCGCCTCGGTGACGCGTTCTGGTCCCGGCGGGTACGCGGTGTGGTCGACGGACTGCGCCCGGTGTTCCAGTGGGACCGGCTCTACCTCGGCGGCGGCAACTCGCGGCTGGTCCGCCCCGAACAGTTGGCGAGGGCGGGTGACGACGTCGTGGTGGTGCCGAACACGGCCGGGATCGTCGGCGGCGTACGGGCCTGGACATTGATCCCGCCTGACTGATCTGCGGCGATAGTCCGGAAACTGATCTGGTGACCGATGGATGTCCGGGGCGGGAACAGTCGCATTCCTGTCGTGGTTGTGCCAGCGTCAGGGTTGTCGGTGATCGCGACCTGATACTGATGGCGACCGGAAAGGTGGGGCGGCCATGGATCTGTTGGAGGAGTACCGCCGGGCGAACCTGTACTTCGACTCCGGTGACCCGTCGGGGGCGGCCCGGCTGCTGGAGCCGATCATCGCCGCCGAGCCGGACAACTCGGCGGTCCGCCAGTTGCTGGCCCGCTCCTACTTCCAGTCGGCGCAGCTCGGCCGGGCCGAGGAGCAGTTGCGGGAACTGATCGCCCGCGACCCGAGTGACCACTACGCCCACCACGTGCTGGGCCGTACCCTGGAGCGACTCGGTCGGCCGTCGCAGGCGCTGCGGCACCTGCGGCTCGCCGCCGCGATGCGCTCGGAGCACTCGGACTACCTGGCCGCGTTGCACCGGGTCGAGGCGAAGGTCAACGGAAGGGTGCCGTGAAGCTCAAACTGGACCTGCACGACATCTTCAACCGTGGTCAGGACATCGACCGGGCGTTGAAGGGGATCATCGACGAGGCGGTGGCCAAGAAGGCCACCCTCGTCGAGATCATCCCCGGCAAGGGCTCCGGCCAGCTGAAGAAGCGGGTGCTGCGGTTCCTCGACCAGAAGGAGATCAAGCAGCTCTACCACCGGGTGGAGAAGGACTCGAAGAACTTCGGCCGGCTGTTCATCCACTTCCGCTGGAAGTAGAAAGAAAAACTGAGCATGGCCCGTCGTGACCACCCGGAAGTCGGGTGTTCCAGCGCCAGCGCACTCGTGGCAGTCCCACAGCTCCCGCCTGAACATCCATCGAGGTGACGCTGGCGCACGCTATTTTCGCGTTTTGACGTGCGTCAGCGTCACCTCGGGTCGACCACCGTCGGGTCGACCGCACTGACCGACCGCATCAGGCCGGGTGGCTACCATCGCCGGGTGAGTGAGGCGAAGCGGGGGGCTGAGGGCGCGCGGGGCAGCGCCGAAGGCGGGCAGCGGCGCGGCACGCTGTCGGTGGTGCCGACGCCGATCGGCAACCCGCGCGACATCACGCTGCGGGCGCTGGACGTGCTGCGTACCGCCGGGTTGGTCGCCGCCGAGGACACTCGGCGGGCCCGGCGGCTGCTCGACGCGCACGGCATCGACGTCCGCATCGTCAGTTGTTACGACCACAACGAGCAGGCGCGTACCGGGCAGTTGATCTCCGCTTTGAACGCCGGCACCGACGTCGCGTTGATCTCCGACGCCGGGACGCCGCTGGTCAACGACCCCGGCTACCTGGTGGTCGGGGCGGCGCTCGCCGACGGGTTGCGGGTCGATCCGCTGCCCGGTGCGAGCGCCGCGCTGAGTGCGCTGGTCGGCTCCGGGTTGCCGGCCAGCCGATTCCTGTACGTCGGTTTCCTGCCCCGCAAGTCGGCGGCCCGGTGCACCGCACTGGCCGAGGTCGCCCCGGTGGCCGCCACGTTGATTTTCTTCGAGGCGCCGCATCGGGTGGTGGAGATGCTGGCCGACGTACGTGAGGTGCTCGGCGACCGGTCGGCGGCGTTGGTGCGGAACCTGACCAAGTCGTACGAGGAGTGGCTGCGCGGCCCGTTGTCGCAGGTGTACGCCGAGTTGGCGGCCCGTGACGAGGTGAAGGGCGAGATCACCCTTGTGGTGGACGGTGCCCGGCGGCGCGAGTCGACCACCGGCGCTCTCGACCCGGACCGGGTGATCGAGTTGCTGCTCGGTGCCGGGCTGGACACCCGGACGGTGCGGTCGCTGGCCGGGGAGTTGACCGGGCTGGCGCGCAACGAGGTGTACGACCGGGTGGCGGCGTTGCGCCCGCGCTAGACGGACGGACAGGCGTTGCGCCCGCGCTGACGGGTCGGCGTGGGACGGGTCGCCGAGGACAGCTGTCGAATCGATCTATTGACATGCTCGAAACACGCTGCGAATATTCGGGTACTGCGGATGGGAGCGCTCCCATCCGCAGCTTTCGATGCACGACCGCCTTCGCGGCGTCCGGCCCCACGGCGGCGCCGCACGACCATCGAAAGGATCCGGCGTGTCGATACTCCCTCGGCGGCGGACCGTCCCGCTCGCCATCACAGCGGTGACGGCGCTGACCGCCACCGCGCTCACCGCCGCGACCCCCGCGCACGCGCAGGACGAGGCACCCGAACAGATCGTCAACGGCACCTTCGACGACGGCCACGCCCCCTGGTGGGGCACCCCGAACATCACCCTCGACTCCAGCAGTCAGCAGCTCTGCGCCGACATCCCCGGCGGCACGATCAACCCTTGGGACGTGATCATCGGCCAGGACGACATTCCACTGGTCGCCGGTGAGACGTACGAATACAGGTTCTTCGCCACCGCCACCCCGGCCAAGGTGGTCCGGGCGCTGATCCAACTGCCGGTCGACCCGTGGACCCAGTTCATGGCGGCCAACCCCGAGGTCAGCGTCTCCGGCAACAACTACACGTACACCTTCACCGCGCCGACCGACCTGCCCAACGCCCAGGTCGCCTTCCAGGTCGGCGGCAGCACCGACCCGTGGCGGCTGTGCCTCGACAACGTGTCGCTGCGCGGCGGCGCCGAACCGGAGGAGTACGTGCCGGACACCGGGCCCCGGGTGCGGGTCAACCAGGTCGGCTACCTGCCGAAGGGGCCGAAGAACGCCACCATCGTCACCGAGGCCGCCGACCCGCTGCCCTGGAAGCTACGCGATGCACGCGGCCGGGTCGTCGCCCACGGCCGGTCCACCCCGCGCGGCCTGGACGAATCGTCCGGCGAGCAGGTCCACTCGGTCGACTTCAGCCGCTACACGAGATCCGGCACCGGCTACACGCTGGTCGCCGACGGCGAGACCAGCCACCCGTTCGAGATCGGCACCAGCTTCTACGAACAGCTGCGCGCCGACGCGCTCAAGTTCTACTACACCCAGCGCAGCGGCATCGAGATCTCAGACGACCTGCGCCCCGGCTACGGTCGCCCGGCCGGGCACGTCGGCGTCGCCCCCAACCAGGGCGACCTGGCGGTGCCGTGCCAGCCCGGCGTCTGTGACTACACCCTGGACGTCTCCGGCGGCTGGTACGACGCCGGCGACCACGGCAAGTACGTCGTCAACGGCGGCATCTCCGTCTACCAGCTGATGAACGAGTACGAGCGGGCCCTGCGGGTGCACCGGGGCAAGCCGTGGCTGCAGCGCGACGGCGTGCTCGACCTGCCGGAGAGCGGCAACAGGCTGCCGGACATCCTCGACGAGGCCCGCTGGCAGCAGGAGTTCCTGCTCAAGATGCAGGTCCCGGCCGGACAGCCGCTGGCCGGCATGGCCCACCACAAGATCCACGACGCGGCGTGGACCGGCCTGCCGCTGCTGCCGCACCTGGACTCCCAGCTGCGCGAGCTGCACCCGCCGTCGACCGCCGCCACGCTCAACCTGGCGGCCACCGCCGCACAGGCGGCTCGGGTCTTCAAGCCGTACGACCGGGCGTTCGCCGAGCGTAACCTGCGCGCGGCCCGCACCGCGTGGGCGGCGGCCAAGGCCAACCCGCAGATGTACGCCGACCCGGCGGACGCCAACGGTGGCGGCCCCTACGACGACACCGACGTCACCGACGAGTTCTACTGGGCGGCCGCCGAGCTGTACCTGACCACCGGGGAGCGCGAGTTCCGCGACTTCGTCCTCGCCTCGCCGCACCACACCGGCGACATCTTCCAGGAGGGCTCCTTCGGCTGGCAGTGGACCGCCCCGCTGGGCCGGATGGCGCTGGCCACCGGCTGGAGTCGACTGCCGGACCGCAAGCGGGTCCAGCGGTCGGTGGTGGAGGCCGCGGACAACTACCTGGCCACGATGCAAGCGCACCCGTACGGCATCCCGTACACCCCGGCCGGCAACATCTACGACTGGGGTTCCAACCACATCATCGTCAACAACGCGATCGTGGTGGCCACCGCGTTCGACCTGACCGGCAAGGACCGGTACCGCGACGGCGTGCTGCAGTCGATGGACTACATCTTCGGCCGCAACGCGCTGAACATCTCCTACGTCACCGGCTACGGCACGGTGTCCTCGCAGAACCAGCACTCCCGCTGGTACGCCCGGCAGCTCAACCCGGATCTGCCGAATCCGCCGCGCGGCACCCTCGCGGGTGGTCCGAACTCGTCCATCCAGGACCCGGTGGCGCAGCGGCTGCTGAGCGGCTGCGCGCCGCAGTTCTGCTACGTCGACGACATCGACTCCTGGTCCACCAACGAGCTGACCATCAACTGGAACGCCCCGTTGGCCTGGATCGCGGCCTTCATCGCCGACCAGGGTCGCGGCTGATCCACCACCCTCGTCCAAGATCGCGACGATCTTGCACTTATCGCTCGACAAATTGGACAAAAGCTCTCGATAAGTGCAAGATCGCCGCGGCGAAACCCCTGTCAGTAGGTGTAGGTGCGGGCGACGGTGACCAGCTCGGCGGTGTGTGAGCCGGCGATCCCCACCCCGGCCGGACGCGGCGTGAATCCCGGCAACTCGTCGAGCCCGTCGCTTCCGTCGGCCACCCGCAACCGCACCGAGCCGGGGTCGCCGGAACCGCCGGCATCCGAAGAACCGGCGTCGGTGGCCCGCAGCACCAGCACGATCTCCACCCCTGGCGGGGGCGGGGCGTGGAAGACCGTACCGAAACTCCACGCCCCGTCCGGGTCGGTGCCGGTCGCCGTGACCGGCACCGCCCGCCCGGCGACCGTCGCCGACTCCACCTGGGTCGCGCCGGCCGCCACGTGCAGCGCCACCAGCCGTACCGGGCGCTGCGGCAGCAGCCGCAACCGCAACGTACGCAGGCCGTCGGCGGCCACCCCACTGTCGTCGAGCACGTCCAGCGCCGGCGCCGGCAGGTCGGCGGGCTCCGCCGGCCCACTGGCCAACACGGTGGTGCCGAACAGCGGGAACCCGGTCGCAACGGAGGCGGCGCCGCCGTCGAGGTAGCCGGCGGTCCACGGCTGCGCACTGGTCTCCCGGCTGAACCAGCGGGCGTCGCCGGTGTCGCTGTCCAGGGCGTACATCAGCTGGGTCGGCACCGGATGCGCCGCGTCGAACCGGTCCACGACCAGGCCGACCACGGTCAGCACCAGCGCGGCCAGGCCGGTGGCCACCGCCGGCACCGGGCCGAACCGGCGGGCCCGGACCGCGGCGACCCCCCGCTGCCCACCGGCCTGCGGCAGTGTCAGGTCGAGCACCGGCAACGCGACCAGGGCCAGCAGGACCGCGAAGAACGCCGCCGCCCCGCCGGTGCCCATCCCCAACGCCGGGAAGAGCAGCATCACCGTCGGCGCCAGGATCAGCACCCCGACCGCCGCGCCGGCGACCAGCGCGACGACCGGCCACACCCCGGTGGTACGCAGCGACAGGGCGGCGAGGCAGCCGGCCACTGCGGCCAACGCCGGCAGCACCACCAGGTAGGACCCACCGGGCGCGACGGCGGCGAGCAGTACGCCGAGCAGCGCCAGCCAGCCGAGCCCGCCGACCGCCAGCGCCGCCGGGGAGACCCGTCTGCGCAGCAGGGCGTACCAGGTGAACACGACGGCGGCGGTCAGCGCCAGCACCGCCAGCCGGTACGGCACCGGCCGGTACGGGTCGAGCAGGTCGGCGTACTCGGGACGGGCCGTGACCACGACGGCCCACAGCCCTTGCGCGGCGCCCGGCGCGGCGACCAGCGGGATGATCGTCAGCCCGAAGCCGGCGGCCAGCTGCGGCCAGCTGGCCCGGCCACGCTGGCGGACCAGCCAGGTCAGTACGCCCACCGCCAGCACGGCCAGCACCGCCAGCGGCCAGGTCAGCGTGCCCGAGTAGTGCACCAGCCCGGCCGGGGTGGGGAAGTAGGTGGCGTCGGAGTCGACGGTCAGCGCCGGGACGTCCGCCGCACCGAAGCCGAGGGCCAGCCCGAGGGTGTTGTCGCCGTGGTGCTGCAGGCTGGCCCGATTCATCGACGCCGGGGTGTCCTGCGGGGTGTGGTAGATCGCCGAGCCGTCGATGTACGCCGAGTTCAGGCCGGCGAAGCCGGCGTCGAGAAACGGGGTGAAGTCGGTGTCGTTGGGCAGCAGCCGGTACACCTCCACGGCGAACGACGTGCCGATCGGGTGCGGGGCCGAGCGGCCGAACACGTCGACCAGGGCGGCGTTGTTCCGGGACGTCTCGAAGGTGACGACCGGTCCGCTGCTGCCCCGCGCCTCCAGGTTGAGCACCACGGTGTCGCGGCCGGTGGCCAGCCCGTGTTCGGCGACGAAGGCGGCCGCCCCGCACAGGCAGGCCTCCTCGGCGTCGGTGAACAGCAGCACGACGTCGTTGCGGGGCTGCTCGACCTCGGTGAGCGCGCGGGCCACCTCCAGCAGGGTGGCGACGCCGACGCCGTCGTCGTTGGCACCCGGGCTGACCTGCACCGAGTCGTAGTGGGTGACCAGGACGACCTGTCCGGTCGGGTCCGAGCCGGGGATCTGGGCGATCACGTTGCGTACCCGGGCCAGGGTTGCGCCGCTGGCGGCGCCGCTGAGCTGCCCGGCTTCGCCGCCGATGGTCTCCTGCACCTCCGGGACCAGGCCCAGCCCGGTGAGCGTCTCGACGAGGTAGGCGCGGACGTCGTCGTTGGCGGCGCTGCCGACCGGGTGCGGCGCTGCGGCGACCTGTTCGACGTGCCGGTAGGCGCGGTCGGCGCTGAACTCGGTGACCGGGGTGTCGACGTCGCGGGCCGCCGGGGGGCGTAGGTGCAGCAGCGCGGCGGTGCCGACGAGTCCGAGGACGGCCAGTGCGGCCAGCGCGGTGGGCAGTCGGCGGCGGGGGCGGGCGAACGCCCGGTCGGCGGCGGCGAGGGGTACGGCCATGTCGTTCTCCTGCCCTGGGGCGTTCGGGTGTCTACATCCTGCCCAACCTGGGCCGGCCGGGTCACCTGGCGACGGCCCGGTGGCCTAGTTTGGGAGCATGCCCGCCCCTCAGCTATCGGGACGACCCAGCGTGCCGTCGTCGGCGGCTCGGCGTGCGCTGGTTGTGTGCCCCGCGCGGGTGGGGGACGATCAGCGGGTCTTCGAGAAGGAGCCGACCATCGACACTCAACGAGTGCGGCTGCTGGCCAGTGGTAGGCCGGCATGACCGGTTCGTCGCTGGTGCCGCCCCGCTCGCATCCTCATCCGGTGTCGGGTGCCTCGGCCCCGGTGCTGCCGACCGACCGGCTGCGGGTGCTGCTGGTCGAGGACGACGAGGGCGACGCCTTCCTGGTCGGCGAGCTGTTGGCCGAGGCGCGGGCGGCGGTCGATCTGGTGGTGGCGAACAGTCTCAACCAGGCCCGGGAGCGGATCGCCGGGGTCGACTGTGTGCTGCTCGACCTGGGGTTGCCCGACGCGCAGGGCCTCGACGGGCTGCGCCGGGTGTTGAGCATGGCGGGCCGGGCCGCGGTCTGTGTGTTGACCGGCCGTCAGGACGAGCACCTCGGCATCGACGCGGTCGCCGAGGGCGCCCAGGACTACCTGGTCAAAGGACAGGTCGACGGGGTCCTGCTCAGCCGGGCACTGCGGTACGCGGTGGAGCGCAAGCGGGCCGACGAGAGCACCCGTCGGCTGCGTGAGGTGGAGCTGCGGCAGGCCGAGTCGGCCCGGCTGGAGCGCGGGCTGTTGCCGCAGCCGCTGATGCAGACCGACGAGGTCTCGGTGCACACGTTCTACCGGCCGGGCCGGCACGCGGCGCTGATCGGCGGCGACTTCTTCGACGTGGTGCAGACCCGGCCGGGGCGGATCGACCTGATCGTCGGCGACGTCTGCGGGCACGGCGCGGACGAGGCCGCGCTCGGGGTCGAGTTGCGGGTCGCCTGGCGGGCCCTGGTGCTGGCCGGCGTCGCCGACGACGCGGTGTTGCCGGCGCTGGAGCAGGTGCTGATGAGTGAGCGTCGGCTCCGGGAGATCTTCGCCACGGTCGCCGAGGTCCGGCTGGATCTGGCCGCGAACCGGGCCACTGTACGGTTGGCGGGACATCCACCGCCGCTGCTGTTCAGCGGTGGCCGGGTCGTGCCGGTGCCAGCACCGGGTGGCCTGCTGCTCGGTGTCCAGCCCCGCCCACCCCGCGCTTTCGATGTGGAGCTCGACACCGATGAGTGGTCTCTGCTGATGTACACCGATGGTCTGATCGAGGGCCGGGTCGGCGATTCCGACGAACGGCTGGACGTGGCCGGGCTGCAACGGCTGCTCTCCGAGCCGGCGGCCCGTGGCGTGTCGTTGCCGGCGCTGCCCGGTTGGCTGGTCGGTCGGGCCGAGGAGATCAACGGTGGTCCGCTCGCTGACGATGTCGCGATGCTGCTGGTCAGCCGGGGTGGCGGCCGGTGACCGGCGCTTCGGCCCCGGCGCTGCCCTCGCCCAGCCGGTTGACGCTGCGGGCCCGGGTCGCGCTGCTCTGTGTGGTGGTCGGTGGCCTGCTGGCGGTCCTGGCCGGCGGCGCGGCGGTGGTCGCCAACGCCAACCGCGATCACATCGACACCATGCTGACCCAGACCGGCCCGCTGCGGGCCGACGCGGAGAGCCTGCTCACCACCCTGGTCGACCAGGAGACCGGGGTACGCGGGTACGCGGTCACCGGCGATCCGGCGGACCTCGCCCCGTACCAGGAGGGGATCGCTCACGAACAGGAACTGCTCGACCACATGGTCGGGCTGCTCGACCCGGGTGATCCGCTGCTGGCCCAGATCGACGAGGTGACCGCGCAGGCGCAGCGGTGGCGGGAGACGGTCGCGGAGCCGGCGATCTCCACGGTTGAGGCCGAGGGGACGGCGTCCGCGCAGGAGTTGCTCGACGACGCGGCCCGCCTGCAGTTCGACGCGCTGCGTATCAGCGTCAACGAACTGCAGGCGGACATCCTGGTGGTGCGTAACCAGGTGGCGGCCGACGCCCGGCGGACCAGTGGGATGCTGGTTCTGCTGCTGATCGTCGCCGCCGGCGTCGTGGTGCTGGCTGGCGTGGTGCTGCTGGTGTCGCTGAACCGGCTGGTGATCGGTCCGGTCACCGGGCTGGCCGCCCAGGTCCGGCAGGTGGCCGACGGCGACTACCAGCGGGACATCACCGGGATCGGGCCGCCGGAGCTGGCCGTGCTGGCCAGCGACGTGGACGGGATGCGCCGCAAGATCGCCGCGGATCTGGACGAGGTACGGGAGGCGCGCGAGCGCGTCGAGTGGGTCTACAGCCAGCTGCAGAAGCAGGCCGAGGAGTTGGTGCGCTCCAATCGGGATCTGGAGCAGTTCGCCTACGTGGCGTCGCACGACCTGCAGGAGCCGCTGCGCAAGGTGGCCAGCTTCTGCCAGTTGCTGCAGCGGCGCTACGCCGGCCAACTCGACGCCCGTGCCGATCAGTACATCGGGTTCGCCGTCGACGGCGCGCAGCGGATGCAGCGGCTGATCAACGATCTGCTGGCGTTCTCCCGGATCGGCCGGGTGACCAGTGGCTTCGCCGAGGTCGACCTGAACAAGGTGATGGCCAGCGTGTCCAGCCAGACCGAGCCGACCCGCGAGTACGCCGGTGGCGAGCTGACCTGGTCGGAGCTGCCGGTGGTGCTCGGCGAGGAGCCGTTGCTGACGAATCTGCTGGTGAATCTGGTCAGTAACTCGTTCAAGTTCCGCCAGCCCGAGGTCGCGCCGAAGGTGGAGATCTCGGCCCGGCAGGTCGGCGACGAGTGGGAGATCACCTGCCGGGACAACGGCATCGGGATCGAGGCCGAGTTCGCGGACAAGATCTTCGTGATCTTCCAGCGGCTGCATTCCAAGGACGCGTACCCGGGTACCGGGATCGGGCTGGCGATCGGCAAGAAGATCGTGGAGTATCACGGCGGCCGAATCTGGGTGGATACCCAGGTCGAGCAGGGTACGGCGATCAGCTTTACGCTTCCGGTGACCGCGCGCCCGGTGGAGGCGTCCGTAGCCACTCAGGCGGCGTCATGAGGGAGGAAGCAATGACCGAACCGGACGGGAAGAGCCCGATCGAGGTGCTGCTCGTCGAGGACGACCCGGGTGACGTGTTGATGACCCAGGAGGCGTTCGAGGAGCACAAGGTCCGTAACCGGCTCAATGTCGTGTCCGACGGTGCCGAGGCCTTGGCGTACCTGCGGCGGGAGGGCAAGTACGCCGACGCGGTGCTGCCTGACCTGATCCTGCTCGATCTCAACCTGCCCCGGCGCGACGGTCGGGAGGTCCTGAAGGAGATCAAGAAGGACGACACGCTGGGTCGGATCCCGGTCGTGGTGCTGACCACCTCCCAGGCCGACGAGGACATCCTGCGCTCGTACCAGCTGCACGCGAACGCGTACGTGACCAAGCCGGTGGACTTCGAGCGGTTCATCGCGGTGATCCGGCAGATCGACGAGTTCTTCGTCAGCGTGGTGAAGCTGCCACCGCGCGGCTGACCCATGATCGACGAAGTAGGTGAGCTGCTGCGGGAAGCGGCTGCGCGGACGGTGCTGCCCTGGTTCAACCAGCTGTCCGCCGAGCACATCGTCGAGAAGGCCCCGGGTGACCTGGTCACCATCGCGGACCAGCAGGCGGAGGAGTTCGTCGCGGCCGGGCTGCGTCGGCTGCTGCCGGGCTCGGTGGTGGTCGGTGAGGAGGCGGTGTCCGTCGACGATCATCTGTTGCGTCGGCTGCGCGACGGCGGCCGGGTCTGGCTGGTCGACCCGATCGACGGTACGGCGAATTTCGCCGCCGGTCGCCGGCCGTTCGTGATGATGGTCGCGTTGTTGGACGCCGGGGTGCCGGTCGCGAGTTGGATCCTCGATCCGATCGTCGGGTCGTTGGCGGTGGCCGAGCGCGGTGCCGGCTGCGTCGTGGACGGGGTACGCCTTGCCGACGGGGTGTCCGGGGAGTCACCGCCGCTGGGCAAGCTGCGCGGGGCTCTCGCCCTGCGGTACCTGCCGGACGAGCTCAGGGCCCGGGTGCTGGCCGGCGTCGACGGGCTCGGCGTGGTGCTGCCCGGGCAGCACTGCGCGGGCCGGGAGCACTGGGACATAGCCACCGGTGAGCAGGACTTCGCGTTGTTCTGGCGGACGCTGCCGTGGGATCACGTGCCGGGCACCCTGCTGGTGCGGGAGGCGGGTGGGGTGGCGCGGCGGCTCGACGGTAGCCCGTACGACTACACCGATGACCGGCCGGGGCTGCTGGTGGCGCGAAGCGAGGCAGCCTGGCAGGAGCTGCGCGAGGCGTTGCTGCCCGCCGACTGAGGTGGCCGGTCCGGTCTCAGACTTGCGCCGAGTCGCTGTCGGTGACCGGCTGCCAGGCCGTGGTCAGGCTCTCCCGGGCGCCGAGCCGTTCCAGGTGTTCTCCGACGAGGTACTCGATCCGGGCCAGGCAGATGTCGTCGAGGCCGTCGGCGTGCAACGTGAACTGGTCGTCGGTGGCGTCCAGCCGGCAGGTGCCGAAGGTGAAGTCAATCAGTGCCTGGTTGGCGGTCGCCTTCACCGCCACGGCGGTGGCGAAGTGCTCACCGAGCTGCGTCAGGTAGTGCAGCGCGTGTGGGGTCCGGACAATGGCCTCGGATCGTGGCACCGGTGAATTCCTCGCAGGAGACTCGAATAAGGTTAGCCTATGCTACGACTATCGGCGGCCGATGTCGGAGGGGAGCCTTTCCGTCACGCAAAGTGTGGGTTACCGGCATGGAGCCATTTTGCGTGAGTGGTTCACTGTGGGAAGTAATAGTGGCGAGTCGGCTGCGCGCCATCTGCACGATGTGGTATTGCAACGCCCGGCGGTGTACCCCCGGTTCCGACCCCGAAATCCGGTAGGCTACCGACGGTTTCCGATAGCAGGAGAACGATCCGGTAGTAGTGGAACGATCCGGGAGGGACGCACTGTGGTCGGCACAACGGCAGGACAACGGCGCCGGGTAACGGTGACGTCGATCGTTGCGCTGGTCACCGCGATCGCGTTGCTCTTCGGGGGGTCGGGCCCCGCCGCCGCGCAGAACGCACCGGACGAAGGTGACAGCAAGAGCCTGCGTGACGTGCTGGAGGCCGCCTCCAAGGGGCACATCGAGGCCAAGGCCAAGCTGGACAACTCCAAGAAGCGCCAAGGTGAGCTGACCGCCCAGTTCGACAGCGTGCAGGCCCGACTCACCTCACTCACCGACGAAGTCGGCCTGATGGCGGCCGAGTCGTACCGGCTGGGCCGATTGACCTCGGTCACCCTGCTGCTGAACAGCGCATCCCCGGAGAACATGCTGGAACGTGCCGCCGGGCTCGAGGTCATCGCCCAACGCGAAGGCCGCAACCTGCAGGCCCTCGCCGAAGCTCACGAACAGGCCGCCCGCGCCAAGGCCGCGATCGACAACGAGGTCCGGGAGCAGGAGAAACAAGTCACCATCATGGCCCGCAAGAAGCAGGACGCCCAACGCGCGCTGGCCGCCGTCAGCACCGGGCCCAGCGGCGGTGTCGTCAGCGCCAACTCGGCGGCGGCCAACCCGGCACCCCGCAACTCCGACGGCTCCTGGCCGTCCGAGTCGTGCAACGTCGACGATCCCACCACCTCGGGCTGCATCACGCCGCGCACCCTGCACGCGATGAACCAGGCGAAGGCCGCCGGCTTCACCAAGTTCGTCTCCTGCTTCCGAAACGGCGGCAGCGGCGAGCACCCGAAGGGCCGGGCCTGCGACTTCTCCGCCGAGGCCGGCGGGTTCAAGGAGCGCGACGCGACCGGCGACAACCGGACGTACGGCAACAACCTGGCCGGCTACTACGTCAACAACGCGGACCGGCTCGGCGTGCTCTACGTCATCTGGTACCGGCAGATCTGGATGCCCGGCGTCGGCTGGAGTTCCTACAACGGCGGCGGCAGCCCTGCCGGGGACCACACGAACCACGTGCACCTGTCGATGTTGTAACCGCAGGCTCCACATCGGGGGAGTCTGCGTACCATCACAGCGATGGACTCGCCACCACCGGATCTCACCGAAGCGCCGACCGCGCCACTGCGCCCCGGCCTGGCCGCCGCGCTGGTCTTCATCTCCAGTGGCGCGGTGCTCGTGCTGGAGATCGTCGCGCTGCGGCTGGTCGGACCGTACGTCGGGGTCACCCTGCAGACCAACAGCGCGGTGATCGGGGTCGCCCTGGCGGCGATCGCCTACGGCACCTGGATCGGCGGCCGGATCGCCGACCGGCGGGATCCGCGCCCGCTGCTGCCGGCCGCGCTCGTCCTCGCCGCGATCACCACCGCGATCACCCTGCCGTTGGTGCGCTACGCCGGTGAACTGCTGCGCGGTAGTGCGGTGGTCGGCATCCTGTTGCTGACCATGGTCGCCGTGGTGCTGCCGGCGGCGCTGCTGTCGGCGGTCACCCCGCTGGTGATCAAGCTGCAACTCGGCGACCTGCGTCGGACCGGCGAGGTGGTCGGCAAGCTGTCCAGCATCGGTACGCTCGGCGCGATCACCGCCACCCTCGGCACCGGATTCTTCCTGGTCGCCACCCTGCCCAGCAGCGTGATCCTGGTCGGTCTGGCGGTGCTGCTCGGCCTCTGCGGCATCGTGCTCGGCGTACATCTGCACCGCACCCGGCCGCCCGACCCGGTGGGTGACGCACCGGCCGGTGGCCGGCTGTCGGCCGGGACGGGGGCGGCGGTCGCCGTGGTCGGCCTGATCGCGGCCGGCCTCGCCGTCATCGCGCCGAACCCCTGCGACGTGGAGACCGAGTACCACTGCGCCACCGTGCAGGCCGATCCGGACCGCGACGGCGGCCGGCTGCTGCTGCTCAACTCGGCCCGGCATTCGTACGTGGACCTCGGCGACCCGACCCACCTGGAGTTCGCCTACACCAAGTGGCTCGGGGCGGCCGCCGACGTGGCCAAGCCGCCCGGCGAGCCGCTGGAGGCGCTGCACATCGGCGGCGGCGGATTCACCATGCCCCGCTACCTGGGCGCCACCCGGCCCGGCGCCAGCAGCACGGTGTTCGAGATCGACGGTGGGCTGGTCGACCTGGGGGTGCGGGAGCTCGACGTACAGCTCGGGCCGGACCTTTCGGCCGTGGTCGGGGACGCCCGCGTGCTCGTCACCGGCCTGCCCACCGACAGCGTCGACCTGGTGATCGGGGACGCGTTCGGGCACCTGGTGGTGCCGTGGCACCTGGCCACCCGGGAGATGGTCGTGGAGATCCGCCGGGTGACCCGGCCGGACGGCATCTACCTGCAGAACGTGATCGACTATCCGCCGTTGCGGTTCGTTCAGGCGCAGCTGGCCACGGTCGCCGCCGAGTTCCCCGAGGTGGCGCTGGTCACCCGGCCGGGCGCGTTGACGCTGGCCACCGGGAGCAACTTCGTGATCCTCGCCGCAGAGCGTCCGCTGCCGCTCGACGAGGTCAAGGCAAGGTTGACGACGACGGCAGGGGCCGATTTCATCCTGCTCTCCGGGGATGATCTATCCGCTTTCATCGCCGATGCCGAGCCGCTCACCGACGACTACGCCCCGGTCGACCAGCTGCTGGTCGCCCCCTGAGGCGTCCACCCGAACGCCTGACGTTTTCTGCTGCCAGGTGTATCCGCGACCAGATCGGGCAATTCCGGAGTCATGGGTGGGGTGGCGACGCAGCATGGGCAACTGCTCGGCGACCGGTACCGGCTGATCGAACGGCTCGGTGCCGGCGGGACGTCGGTGGTGTGGCGCGGATTCGACGAGGTACTCGACCGGCAGGTGGCGATCAAGGTACTCGCCCCGCAGTACGCCCCTGACCAGGCCTTCCGGCACAGGATCAGGGTCGAGGCACAGGCTGCCGCCCGACTGTGCCACCCGCACATCACCAACGTCTACGACTACGGCGAAGCCGTCCAGGACGCCGCCACCCTGCCGTACGTGGTGATGGAACTCGTCGACGGCGAGTCACTGGCCAACCGGCTGCGTCGGGAACACGTCCTGTCCTGGAGCGCCGCCCTGGTCGCCTGCGCCGAGGTCGCGTCGGCGCTGGCCGCCGCACACGCCGTCGGCGTCGTCCACCGCGACGTGACGCCGGCGAACGTGATGCTGACCAGCACCGGCGCCAAGGTCGTCGACTTTGGCATCTCCGCGCTGACCGGCGACAACGACGTCGATCCGGACGGCAACCTGCTCGGTACCCCGGCGTATCTGGCACCGGAACGTCTCAACGGCGGACAGGTGTCGCCGGCCACCGACGTGTACGCGGTCGGGCTGCTGCTCTACCGCTGCCTGACCGGCAGGCTGCCCTGGCACGCCGCGAGCGTCACCCAGATGCTGCGCGCCCACCTGCACGCCGTACCTGACCCGATGCCGCCGGTCGCCGGACTGCCCGCCGAGGTGGTCGAGCTGACCGCGCGGTGTCTGGCCAAGCGACCCGCCGACCGGCCGAGCAGCGAGGAGGTCGCCAAGACGTTGGCGGCCGCCGTCGGGGTGGCGGCCGGACTGTCTCCGTCCATGATGGCGTTGCCGATGCAGCTGGGCCCCGACGCCGGCCAACCAGGTCTCCAGCCCGACACCCCGAGCTCCGGGGTCTTCGACGTCACCTGCGGGCTGGAGATCACCGGGCTTGATCTGCCTGTCACCCCGGCGGCCGCACCGGCCCCGCCGCGGCGGCGCCGACTGCGTACCTCGTGGGTGCAGCGCCGGGCCGAGGCCACGGCCATCGGCGTCGGCCTGATGCTGCTCAGCGCCCTCGTCTGGGCCGGTGCCGGTGCCACCCCGGCCACCGACCGGGCCCGGCAGGCGGTCGCCGCGCCGCCGCAGTTCGGGCTGGCCGCCCAGCCCGGCGCGCCCTGCCAGGTCGACTACGCCGTGCACGCCGACACCGGTCGACGGTTCGTCGCCGCGGCCACCGTCACCAACACCGGCCCGAAGGAGCTGACGGACTGGTCGTTGCGGTTCACCTTCCCCGGCGGCCAGCGACTGACCATGGCGGAGTCGGCGCAGTGGGAACAACAGGGACCCGACGTACGGCTGCGCCCGGCACCGGACGCGGTGACGCTGGCCGCGGGTGCCGCGACGGTGCTGACCGTCACCGGCAGCCACGACGGTGTCAACAGGCTGCCGTTGGCGTTCCAGCTCGACGGTCGCGACTGCGACGTGAGCGTGGCCACGGTCGGCGGTCAACCGTTGGCGGCGGCGACCGACCGGGCAGCCGGCGGAAACCGTACGTGACCACCGGCCGCCGACCGATCAGGTCCCGGCGGCGAACCGCTGCACCTGCTCGGTGGTGCCGGAGACGATCAGCAGGGCACCGTCGCGCAGCTCGGTCTCGCCGTCGGCGTAGCTGAACCGCTCCCCGGGCATCTTCAACCCGATGACGGTCACCCCGTACCGCGACCGGATACCGGCCTCGGCCAGGCGCCGCCCCACCGCGTCGGCCGGCAGCCGGGTCTCCGCGATCGAGAAGCCGTCGTCGAACTCGATGAAGTCCAGCATCCTGCTGGTGATCAGATGGGCCACCCGGTCACCCATCGCCGCCTGCGGGTAGATCACGTTGCTGGCACCGACCGAGCGCAGGATCTTGCCGTGTTTGCCGGAGACGGCCTTGGCCCACACGTCGGCGACCCCGATCTCGGCGAGACTGAGCACCGTCAGCACACTGGCCTCGACGTTCGAGCCGATGCCGACGACCACCCGGGGGAAGTCGCCCATTCCGAGTTGGCGCAGCGCCTCGGTGTCGGTCGAGTCGGCCTGCACGACGTAGGTCAGGCGGTCGGCCCACTGCTGGACCACCGCGTCGTTCTCGTCCACACCGAGCACCTCGAAGCCGAGCCGCAGCATCGATTCGGCGACCTGGCCGCCGAACCGGCCGAGCCCGATGACGACGACCGTCCTGGTCGACCTGCTGCCGTTGCGGTCAGCCAACGATGGGTCGCTCCTCCGGGTAGTGGAACCGTCTGCGTCTGGTGTTCAACGCGATCGCCGATCCCAACGTGACGCTGCCGATGCGACCGATGAACATCAGTACGGTGAGCAGCACCTGTGCCAGCGCCGGCAACTCGCCGGTGATCCCGGTGGACAGCCCGGTGGTGCCGAACGCCGACGTCACCTCGT
This sequence comes from Micromonospora sp. LOL_023, assembly GCF_048060115.1. Taxonomy (NCBI): domain Bacteria; kingdom Bacillati; phylum Actinomycetota; class Actinomycetes; order Micromonosporales; family Micromonosporaceae; genus Micromonospora; species Micromonospora sp. LOL_023. The sequence continues at coordinate 18,826 of NZ_JBHMIM010000005.1, read as the reverse complement.
ACAACGCCTGCGCGGGACCGACATCGTCGGTGAGCCCGATCAGCGCCAGGGTGCCGGCGCCGACCAGGGCCACCCCGATCAGCGCGACGGTGAGTGCCTGACGTTGGCTCGCCGCCGCGATCCGCCGCCGACCGATCACCACGTCGGGCTCGCCGCGCAACTCCGACCAGATCACGAAGGCGAGCAGGAAGAACGTGGTCACCTTGATCCCGCCGGCGGTGCTGGCACTGCCGCCGCCGACGAACATCATGCCGATGGAGACCGCGGTGGTCTCCGGGTTGAGCGCTCCCGTGTCGACGGTGTTGAAACCGCCGGAGCGGGTCATCACGTCCTGGAAGAGCGCGGCCAGCAGCTTGCCGGGCAGGTCCAGTGCGCCGAGCGTACGGGGATTGGCCCATTCGAAGGTCAACACGGCGCCGAAGCCGAGGGTGATCAGCGTGAGCGTGCCCCAGATGGTCAGCTGGGTGTGCACGGACCATCGGCGTGGTCCGCCGCGTTGGCGGACCACCTCGAACAGGGCCGGGAAGCCGAGCCCGCCGATCACCACCGCGCAGATCATCGGCAGACAGATCCACCAGTCGCTGACGAACCGGACCAGCCCGTCGGGGTACAGGGCGAAGCCGCCGTTGTTGAAGGCCTGGACGGCGTGGAACAGTCCGTACCAGAGAGCCCGACCCGGCGGATAGTCGTAGCCGAGCCACAGCCGCGCGGCCAGCAGCAGGGTGACCGTCGACTCGACGGCCAGCATCGTCGCGGCGATGCGCAGCAGCACCTGCCGGATGGCGGACAGGCCGAGGCTGTTCGTCTCCGCCTGCGTGGTGAGGCGGCTGCGCAGCCCGAGCCGCCGGGAGACGAGCAGAGCGAGCAGGGTGGCGATCGACATGATCCCGAACCCGCCGATCTGGGTTTGCAGCGTGATCAACACCAGCCCGAACGGTGTCCAGTAGGTCGAGGTGTCGGTGACGGCCAGCCCGGTGACGCACACCGCCGAGGTCGCGGTGAACAGGGCGGTGACGAATGGCGCCGGGTCGGGTCCCTGCCGGCTGGCCGGCAGCATCATCAGTACGGTGCCGACGGCGATCGCCCCGAGGAACGCGAGCGGCACGATCCGGGCGGGGTTTCGCAGCGGCCGGCGCATCAGACCTGTCATACCACCGGCAAGCAGCCGACATATTGGTATTCGCCGGTGTATCAGCCGTTCGGCGGCGGCGACGTTGTCGCGTACCCTGTCGATCATGCTGTTCGCTGGCACCCCGCTGGTCATCGCACACCGTGGCGCCAGCGGATACCGGCCCGAGCACACCCTGGAGGCGTACCGGCTGGCCATCCGCCAGGGTGCCGACTACATCGAGCCCGACCTGGTGCCGACCGCCGACGGCGTACTGGTAGCCCGGCACGAGAACGAGATCTCCGGCACCACCGACGTGGCCACCCGCCCCGAGTTCGCCGACCGGCGGGCAACCAAGACCATCGACGGAGTCACCGCCACCGGCTGGTTCACCGAGGACCTCACCCTCGCCGAACTGCGCACCCTGCGGACCGTCGAACGGCTGCCGCAGGTGCGGCCGACCAACACCGCCTTCGACGGGCAGTTCCCGGTGCCGACCCTGCAGGAGATCATCGACCTGGCCGGCGCGGAGAGCCGGCGGCTGGGACGCACCATCGGCATCTACCCGGAGATCAAGCACCCCAGCTACTTCCAGTCGATCGGGCTGCCGTTGGAGGAACCGCTCGTCGCCACCCTGCGGCACAACAACCTGACCGACCGCTCCGATGCGGTCTTCATTCAGTCGTTCGAGACCGCCAACCTGCACAAACTCAACGAGATGACCGACGTACGGTTGGTGCAGCTGCTGAACGCCAGCGGCCGGCCGTACGACTTCACCGTCGCCGGCGACCCGCGCACCTATGCCGACCTGGCCACCCCGGACGGCCTGAAGTGGATCGCCGGGTACGCCGACGCCATCGGCCCCAACAAGGACCTGATCGTGCCGCGCGACGCCAGCGGATCACTGCGCCCGCCGACCACGTTGATCCGCGACGCCCACCGGGTACGGCTGGTCGTGCACGCCTGGACGTTCCGGGCGGAGAACCAGTTCCTGCCGGTCGACCACCGCATCGGCGTCGACCCGACCGCCCGGGGCGACCTCACCGCCGAGTACGAGTTCTTCTTCGGGCTCGGGCTGGACGGCCTGTTCGCCGACCACCCGGACACTGCCGTGGCCGCCCGCGCCGCCCAGCCGTGACCCCGGTGGCCACCGCCACCGGGATGCTGTTCGAGGCGTACGCCGCTGCCGTCTGAACATGCCACAGCGGCCTACCGCTGGAACGCGGTTGCCCCGCAGTCGCGGATCCTTGCTACCGTCCGAACCGATGGCACACAGACTCGCCGTGATCAGTGGTGGTGGCACCGGTATCGGTGCCGCCGCCGCGCAGGCTCTGGCCGACGACGGCTACCAGGTATGGATCATCGGCCGCCGCGCGCAGGTGCTCGCCGAGGCGGCCCGGCGGATCAGCGAACGGTGCGGGCGCCCGGACGCGGTCGTGTCGGTCGCCGCCGACCTCACCGACCCGGTCGAGGTCGACCGGGTACGCGACACCGTCGGCGATCAACCGGTGGACGTGCTGGTCAACAATGCTGGCGCCTACGTGCGTGCCGCCGCGGACGCCACCACCGCCGACACCGCCGCCAACTGGCGGGCGACGTTCGACGTCAACGTCGTTTCCGCCGTACTGCTGACCGAAGCGCTGCGGCCGGTGCTGCGTCGCCCCGGTGGCCGGGTGATACTGATGAGTTCGATCGCCGCCCAACGCGGCGGCGGCGGGCCGTACTCGGCCGCGAAGGCCGCGCTGCACGGCTGGGTGTTCGACCTCGCCGCGCGGTTCGGGCCGGAGGGCATCACCGCCAACGTGATCAGCCCCGGCTACGTCGCCGACACCGAGTTCTTCACCGGGCGGATGACCCCGCAGGGGCACCAGAGCCGGGTCGACGCCACCCTCGTCGGGCGGGCCGGCACCCCGGACGACATCGCCGCCGCCGTGCGGTACCTGGCCAGCCCCGCCGCCGGCTTCGTCACCGGGCAGATCATCGGGGTCAACGGTGGATCGGTGTACGGCCGATGACCGCGGCGCCGGACCGGGTCGGGACACGTCACCGGGCCGAGGAGGTGCTGCACCGCCTCGCTGGGCCGCACACGACCCTGCGCGACGACCAGTGGCGGGCCATCGAGGCGCTGGTCGTCGACCGGCGCCGGGTGCTCTGCGTACAGCGCACCGGGTGGGGCAAGTCGGCGGTCTACTTCATCGCCACCGCCCTGCTGCGCTCCGGAACCACCGGGGTAGACCCTGCCGGTGGCGCCCCGGCCGGGCCGACGGTGATCGTCTCGCCGCTGCTGGCGCTGATGCGCAACCAGGTCGCGGCGGCCGAGCGGGCCGGCATCCGGGCCCGGACGATCAACTCCGCGAACCTCGACGAGTGGGACACGATCAGCACGGAGATCCGCGCCGGCACCGTCGACGTGCTGCTGGTCAGCCCGGAGCGGCTCAACAACCCCGACTTCCGGGACAACGTGCTGCCCAGCCTGGCTGCCACCACCGGGCTGCTGGTCATCGACGAGGCGCACTGCGTGTCGGACTGGGGGCACGACTTCCGCCCGGACTACCGGCGGATCCGGACCTTCCTGCGGGAGCTGCGGCCCGGAACGCCGGTGCTGGCCACCACGGCCACCGCCAACACCCGGGTCACCGACGACGTCGCCGAGCAACTCGACGGCACCGCCGGTGGGACGCTCGCGGACACGCTGGTGCTGCGCGGCCCGCTGGACCGCCAGTCGCTGCGCCTGGCCGTTCTCGACCTGCCCGGTGCGGCACACCGGCTCGGCTGGCTCGCCGACCACCTGGACACGCTGCCCGGCTCCGGAATCGTCTACACGCTGACCGTCGCGGCGGCGACCGAGACGGCGGAGTTCCTGCGCTCACGGGGCTACGCCGTCGCCGCGTACAGCGGCCAGTCCGACGACGCGCAGCGCCGCGCCGCCGAACAGGACCTGCTCGACAACAAGATCAAAGCTCTGGTGGCGACCTCCGCACTCGGCATGGGTTTCGACAAGCCCGACCTCGGATTCGTCGTGCATCTCGGCTCGCCGCCGTCGCCGATCGCCTACTACCAGCAGGTGGGCCGGGCCGGCCGGGCGCTCGACGGCGACCGGTTCGCCGACGTGGTGCTGCTGCCGGGGCCGGAGGACCAGGCGATCTGGCGGTACTTCGCCTCCCTGGCGTTCCCCCGCGAGGAGCAGGTGCGTTCGGTGCTCGCCGCCCTCGACGACGCCGGCCGGCCGCTGTCCACCCAGGCCCTCGAACCGATCGTCGACCTGCGCCGGACCCGGCTGGAGCTGATGCTCAAGGTGCTCGACGTGGACGGGGCGGTCCGCCGGGTGCGTGGCGGCTGGGTCGCCACCGGGCAGCCGTGGCACTACGACGCCGCCCGACTGGAACGGGTCGCCCAGGCCCGATCCGCCGAGCAGCAGATCATGCGCGAGTACGCCGTACCGCCGGCAGAGGTGGTGCCCGGGCGGCCGAGCTGCCGGATGGAGTTCCTGCGCGGCTGCCTCGACGATCCGCAGGCGGCACCCTGCGGGCGCTGTGACCGCTGCGCCGGCGGGTGGCTGTCCGCGCAGGTGAGTCCGGACGCGTTGCGCGCCGCCGAAGCGTTCCTTGGCCGGGCCGGTGTCGAGATCGCCCCGAAGAAGCTCTGGCCGACCGGGCTGGAAGCCGTCGGGGTCCCGCTGCGCGGCAAGATCAGCCCGGATCAGCAGGCGTCGCCGGGGCGGGCGGTCGGCCGGCTGTCCGACCTGGGCTGGGGTTCCCGGCTGCGGGATCTACTCGGGCCGGGCCGGCCGGACACGGCGTTGCCGGCCGACGTCGCCGGTGCGGTGATCGACGTGCTGCGCGACTGGGCGCGGGGTGCCCAGCCGTGGCCGGCCCGCCCGGTCGGGGTGGTCGGGATCGCCTCCCGGACCCGTCCGGAGCTGGTCGCCAGCACCGCCCGGCGGATCGCCGAGGTGGGGCGGCTACCGCTGCTCGGCTTCGTCGAGCCGACCTGGGCGCAGGCGCCGCCGGTGGTCGGTCGGGGCAACAGCGCGCAGCGGGTCCGGGCCGTGCACGACGCCTTCGGTACGCCGCCGGAGCTGGCCGCCGCGTTGTCCGGGCTGACCGGTCCGGTGCTGCTCGTCGACGACCTGGTCGACTCCGGCTGGACGCTGACCCTGGTGGCCCGGCTGCTGCGGCAGTCCGGTGCCCCGGCGGTGCTGCCGTTCACCCTGGCCGTCACGAGCTGACCGACCGGCCGTGCGTCAAGGCCCCGCCGGGCGTGCCCGGCGGGGCCTTCAGACAGGAGTGACGGCGGGTGGCGACCGGCTCAGCCTGGCCGGCCGTAGCCACGGATCGGCATGTGGTCGATCCGGTCGACGCGGACCACTTCGCCGTGCCGGGGCGCGTGGATCATCTGCCCGGCGCCGATGTAGATCCCGACGTGCTGGATGTTGCTGTAGAAGAACACCAGGTCACCGGGGCGTAGCTGGTCCTTGCCGACCCGGGTGACGGCACCGAACTGGCGACGGGCGTTGTGCGGCAACTGCACCCCGGCCCTGGCCCACGCCGCCGAGGTCAACCCGGAGCAGTCGTACGAGTAGGGACCTGCCGACCCCCACCGGTACGGCTTGCCGAGCTGGCCGTGGGCGAACGAGACCGCCGCCGCGGCGATCCCGGTCGCCGCCTCGGGCAGCCGGGTGTTCGTCGGGCTGCGGCTGGCGGCCGCCGCACCGGCCCGGTTGAGCAGCGCCCGCTGGCGGGCCCGCAACTCGGTCAGGTGCCGGATGTCGCTCTCGATCTGCTGCCGGTTGGCTGCCAGTTGCTGCTCCTGCAGCTGCTGGCGCTCGATCAGCGCGGTGGCCGCGTGGCGGGCCGATTCACTCTGGCCGCGCGCCGCCTGCAACCCGGCGATGGTGCGCTCGTTGTCGCGGTTGAGTACGTCGGCGAGCAGCAGCTGGTCGACGAAGTTCTCGGCCGACGCCGTGGACAGCAGCGTGACGACCGGCCGGTTGCCGTTGACCCGGTAGGTGCTGGCGGCCAGCTGGCCCACCTGGTCGTGGCGGATGGCGAGTTGACGATCGAGTTCCTCGATCGTCTCGCTGAGTTCACCGGCGCGTTTCTGGTTGTGGAGCAGGTCCACCCGGATCTCGTTGTACTGCTCGACCACCGTCTCCAACTGATGGGCCGCCTGGTCGATCCGCCGGTCCAACTCGGCGATCGAGGCTTGTGCCTGGGCCGGAGCCGGCAGCAACGTGGCGGTTACAGCGGTGACGAGGGCGGCTGCCCTGCCTGCCAAGCTATTAACGGTCACAGGGGGTACAACGACGGAACGTTACGAAAGCCACGGCCGACGCCCCGCCTGATTTCTGCTGATCCGCCACGGGCTACCGTCGGTCGGACACCGGCGACGAGACGGGAAAGGCGGCCGGCAGGTGACGGAGACATCCACGGTGCGGCTCGCCACCGGGACCGGCGTCGTCCTGCTCGCGCTGCTCGGCGGGTTCGCCCTGGGCCGGGCCGTCACCGCCCCGACCGGCATCGGTACGCAGCCCGCAGCCAGCTCCGACGACCACTCCCACCCAGCCGGCACCGGCCCGCATCTGCACGGCGGCACCGACGGCGGTGACGAGGTGTCCGGGCTGGCGGTCAGCGACAGCGGCTACACGCTCGTCCCGCGGCGCACCGAACTGCCGGCCGGCGTCGAGGTCGATCTGCGGTTCCAGGTGGTCGACGCCGAGCTGCGGCCGGTGACCTCGTTCGAGGTCGTGCACGACAAGCCGATGCACCTGATCGTGGCCCGCCGGGATCTGACCGGCTACCAGCATCTGCATCCGCAGATGTCGCCGGACGGTACCTGGAGCATCCCGCTGCGGCTGGCCGATCCGGGGATCTGGCGGCTCTACACAGACTTCACCCTCCGCGACCCCGGCGGTACGCCGTTGGCGTTGACGCTCGGCGTCGACCTCGTCGTGGCCGGCGACTACACCCCGACCGCCCTGCCGGCGGCGACCGACACCGCCGAGGTGGACGGGTTTACCGTACGGATGCGGGGTGCGCCGCAGCGCGCGGTGGTCGCGCCGCTGTTGTTCGAGGTGGTCCGCGCCGACGACCCGGCACCCCGGCTGGAGCCGTACCTCGGCGCGTACGGGCACCTGGTCGCGGTGCGCGCCGGTGACCTCGGCTACCTGCATGTGCATCCGGACCCGGAGCTGGTCGACGGGGCGGTGAAGTTCTGGCTGACCGCGCCGGGACCGGGTGACTACCGGCTGTTCCTGGACTTTCAGGTGGCCGGGGTGGTGCGTACCGCCGAGTTCACGGTGACGGTCAGTTGACCGGTGCCGGCTGGTCGTCGGCGGTCAGCAGGGCCTGCAGCCGTGGGGTGACCGCCCACTGGTCGACGAGTTCGGCGTACGCCCGAAGGTGTTCCCGCTGGTCGGGAACGCCGCCGCGCCGCGCCCGCAGCAGCAGGTTGCGCGGGGTGTGCTGGGAGTCGATGAACTCGACCACGTCGACCCGGTAGTCGTGGGCCCGCAGCAGCGTCGCGCGAAGCGTGTCGGTGAGCACGTCGGCGAAGCGTTCGCGCAGGATGCCGCTGGCGACCAGCGGCCCGTACGGCGCGGGGGCCGGCCGCTGGCGCAGTTGGGCGGCGATGTCGTGGTGGCAGCAGGGCGCGGCGAGCACCCATCGGGCCTGCCAGAGGACCGCCCGGGCCAACGCCTCGTCGGTGGCGGTGTCGCAGGCGTGCAGGGCGAGGACCAGATCGGGTGCGGGGTCGACGGTCACCTGCGCGATGGTGCCGGCGACGAACGTCACCTGCTCGGTGCAGCCGAGTTCGGCGGCGAGCGCGGTGTTGCGCCGTCGCTGGTCGTCGCGGACGTCGACGCCGGTGACCAGCGGGTCGGCACCCCGATCGGCGAGATAGCGGTACGCGGCGAAGGTCAGGTACGCGTTTCCGCAGCCCAGGTCGACCACGCGCAGCGGCCCGGTGGGCAGCGGGTCGGGCAGGGTGGCGGCCAGTGCCCGCAGGAACGCGTCGACCTGCCGGCGTTTGGCGGAGCTGGCACCGATCGCCGCGAACAGCGGGTCGTCGGGGTCGAGCAGGTACTGCTTGGCGCGGTCGTGCCCGGCGGGTTCGGCGACGGTCCGTTGCTCGGTACGCCGGTGCACCTGCGCCGCGCCCTTCTTCGTCACCCGCAGCTGCATGGTGCCGGTGGCGGTCTCGACGTGCCAGTTGCCGAACGGTTCGGCGAGCAGTTGGTCGACGGCGGCCTCGGCCGGTGCCCCCAACGGCAGATTGCGGGTGGTCGGCCGGGTTCCGTCGCTGGTGACGATCTGCAGGTGGGTGCCGGCGCGCAGGGCGACCAGGCGCAGCTCGGCGCGGGTCACCGCAGGCGGTGTGCCGCGGCGGCGGCCGGCGGCGACCGCCCGGGTGAGGTGCGGGCTGAGGAGCAGCGCCCGGACGTCGGCGAGGGCGTCAACGAGGGTTTGCGGCATGGTCGTGATGATCCGGGGTCCGACCCGGGCGGACGAAGTCCGACCCCGGTGGGACCCCGGCTCGTGATCCGTCAGCCGTCGCCGCTGGTGCTGCCGCTGTCCCGGCCGCCGCCGCTGGCGTCGCCGTGGCTGCTCTCGCTGGCGCCGCTGCGACGACGCCGCCGCCGCCGGGCGGCGGGTACGCCGGTCGCGGCGGTGCTGCTCTGCGGTCCGGTGCCGCTGTGGTCGGTGCCGGTGCGGCCGGTGGTCGAGGCCTGGCCGGCCGAGGCACCTGAGGTGCCGGCGGAGGTGCCGGTGGTCGCGTCGCCGACCGGCTGCCCGGCCCGACGGCGGCGGCGCGGCCGGCGGGAACTGGTGGCCGAGGTGTCTTCGCCGGCCGCTGGCGTGCTGGCGCTTGGCGTGCCGGTGCTCGGTGCGCTGGCCGTCGGGCCGCTGGATCGGGTGCCGGACCCGGACCCGGCCCGGGGGGCGCGTGAGCGGGAGCGGCTGTCCCCATCGCGTGGTCCGCGGTCGGATCGGCCGCCGCCGTCGCGGCGTCGGCTGCTCGGGGCGCGTCCGCCGAGGTCTTCTTCGACTTCGGCGGAGAGCCCGACGCGGGTCCGGTCGGCGCTCGGCAGCGTGCCGGTGATGTCACGGGAGATGCCCAGGTCGGCGTAGAGGTGGTCGGAGGTGTGGTACGTCTCCGGCGGCTCCGGCATCTCCAGCCCGAGGGTCTTGTCGATGATCCGCCAGCGGGTGACGTCCTCCCAGTCGACAAAGGTGACGGCGACTCCGGAGGCACCGGCCCGCCCGGTGCGGCCGATCCGGTGGGTGTAGGTGTCCTGGTCTTCCGGGCAGTCGTAGTTGATCACGTGGGTGACCCCGGAGACGTCCAGTCCGCGGGCGGCGACGTCGGTGGCCACCAGGATGTCGATCTTCCCGGCCCGGAAGGCGCGCAGGGCCCGCTCCCGGGCGCCCTGCCCGAGGTCACCGTGCACGGCGGCGACCGCGAAGCCACGGAAGTCGAGGTCCTCGGCGACCCGGTCGGCGGCTCGCTTCGTCCGCGTGAAGATCATCGTCAGGCCGCGCTCCTCGGCCTGCATGATCCGGGCGACGATTTCGATCTTGTTCATCGGGTGGGTGCGGTAGACCACCTGACGGGTCAACGGCGGGACCCCGGCGACCACCGCGTGCCCGGCGTGGATGGTGACCGGCTGGCGCAGGAAACGCCGCGACAGCGCGACGATCGGATCCGGCATGGTCGCCGAGAAGAGCATCGTCTGCCGGTCCTCGGGCAGCATCGCCAGGATGCGTTCGACGTCGTCGAGGAAGCCGAGGTCGAGCATCCGGTCGGCCTCGTCGAGCACCAGCGCGCGGATCCGGTCCAGCCGCAGCTTCTTCTGCTTGGCCAGGTCCATCAGCCGGCCCGGGGTGCCGACGAGGATCTCGACGCCGGACTTGAGCGTCTCGATCTGCGTCTCGTAGGCGACGCCGCCGTAGATCGGCAGGACCCGTACGCCCCGGGTCTTGCCGGCGACGGCCAGGTCCTTGGCGACCTGCAGGCCCAGCTCACGGGTAGGGACGACGACCAGCGCCTGCGGTACGCCGTCGGCGCCCTCGGCGGGGGCGAAGACCCGGTCGATCAGCGGTACGCCGAAGCCGAGGGTCTTGCCGGTGCCGGTGGGTGCCTGACCGATGAGGTCGGTCCCGCGCAGCGCGATCGGCAGCGCGTACTCCTGGATGGCGAAGGCGTGCACGATGCCGACCTCGGCGAGCGCCGCGACGGTCTCCGGCCGAGCGCCCAGCTCGGCGAAGGTGGGGCTGCTCGGACGGCCCGGTGCACGCTCGGCCGGCTCGTCGCCAGCGGGTTCAATGATGTCAGTCATCAGATTTCGGGGGTGCCCTCTCATGTGCGCCCCGCCTGAGTCGTGAGGGCGCGTATCGGATGCGGCGCCGGGATGGCGCCTGCTTCGTGCGGCGCCGGGATGGCGCCTGCTTCGTGCGGCGCCGGGATGGCGCCTGCTTCGTGCGGCGCCGGGACGGCGCCTGCTGTGTTCGGCACCGGGACGGCACCTGCTGTCGCTGGCGGAGCGGTGTCCGCGGGATGCAGCGGTGCGTCAACTGACGGCGCTGGCCACACGCGATCGAACGATCGCGGGCCGCACGCGCGCCGCGAACCCCGTGCGAGCAGACTCGACGGCCGCAGCATTTGTTGAACATGGTAGCCGAGGTCCGCGCCGAGGTGGAGATGCTCAGCGACGATGCCCGGAACCGGGAGGGTCGACTGTGAGCTGAATCACTGCCACCGGGTGGTCGTTGGTCCAGGTCCAGCCCGGCGGGCTGGACCGCCGGGCACGGCGAAGATCAACGGACCGGCGGTGTCGTCGGCCACGAACCGCCGGCCGGACGCTGGTCGAATCGGTGTCGACCAGCGCGGTGCTGCCGCTCGGTCAGCGGACGGTGAAGCCGACCGATCGGGGTGCGGCCTCGGCGATCTCGACGTAGGCGACCTTGCTCACCGGCACGATGACCCGGCGGCCGCGCTCGTCGGTGAGTGACAGAGTCCCCTCGCTCGCGATGGCCTGGGTCACGAGCTGCTCGATCTCAGCCGGAGACTGGGTGCTTTCCAGAACGAGCTCGCGCGGCGCGTACTGCACGCCGATCTTGACCTCCACGGGTCCTCCTTGAGGTGGGCGAAAACAACGCCATCGCGAAGGTTAGCCGATGAGTGCGGGCTGCGGTCAGGATGCCTCACCCTGTAGCGGGAAGGATGCCTCACCCTGGGCGGTGGAGGGCGCCTCGCCCTGGAGGGGGAACCCGGCGATTCCGCGCCAGGAGAGCGCGGCCAGCAGCGACTCGGCCTCGCTCTTGGGCACCTGCCGGCCGCCGGCCAACCAGAACTGCGCGGCGGTCTCCGCCGCACCGACCAGCCCGGACGCGAGGAGTTCGGCACGGGAACGGCTCACTCCGGTGTCCGAGATGATGGTGTCGGTGATAGCGGCGATGCACTCCCGTTCGACCCGTTCGACCCGGGCCCGTACGGCCGGCTCGTTGCGCAGGTCGGAGTCGAAGACCAGCCGGAAGGCGCCGCTCTCCTCATCCACGAAGTCGAAGTACGCCTGCACCGCGCCGCTGACTCGTTCCTTGTTGTCGGTGGTGGCCGCCATCGCCGACGAGACTTTCGCGATGATCGAGTCGCAGTGCGTATCGAGAAGCGCCAGATACAACTCCAGCTTGCCCGGAAAGTGTTGATATAGCACTGGCTTGGAGACGCCGGCGCGTTCAGCGATGTCATCCATCGCCGCCGCGTGGTAACCCTGTGCTACGAATACTTCCTGCGCGGCGGCGAGCAGCTGCTTGCGGCGCGCGGAGCGCGGCAGCCTCGCCGGCCGGCCGGCCGTCTGTGCGCCGCTCGACGCAGCGGTCATGTCGAACCTCCGAGTTGGGTGGAGCCATCTGGTCGACGAATGAACTGAAACGATCAGTGCATATCAGCTGGCCGGTCAATTGGCCCGACGTTGCAACTTATCGACACTCTCAGCACACGGTAGCCTCAGCGGGGGCGACCGAGGAGCGCACGGTGGACGAATCAGGTGAACCCCGCGGGGCTGCACCGGGATCAGACGATGGCGGAGCGGATCCGCGAGGCCGTCGTGACCAGGCAATGAGCAGCTGGACGGGGTCGCCGACCAGGTGGTCGGACGGGTCGGGCGTCGAGCCGGACGCGCCGACGCGCGCCAGCGACGGCTGGAGCTCCCGCGACGCCCCGGTCAGCGGACCGGGCTGGGCGCAGACCCCGTCCGGTTACGCCGAGGTACTGCAGTTTCCCCGGAACCCGCGCAGCGGCCCGGCCCGCGGTAGCGGGCGGGCCGGCGACAGCGGGCGGCTGGCCGCCGATCCGATGAGCCGGCCGATCAGCGCCAGCCCGTACCCGATGGAGCCGGGCAACCCCCGCGACCAGGCCATGGTGCCCACACCGCGCCCGGCACCGGCCGGTGAGTCGATCGGTGACCGACCCGGCGGTGCGTTCACCGGGCAGGCCCGATCCGACGACCGCCCCGGTGGGGATTCCCGGACCGGCACCGAAGCCGGCGCGGAGCGGGAACGCGGGCCGCAGCCCGACCGGCCCACCGGCGGCGAGCCGCCCCGCCGGTCGTCATTCGACAACTCCCGCCCGACAGTTGCCCCGGTGAACCCGCCGCCACGCTGGCAGGAGACCGCAAGAGCGGTGCCGACCACGCCGCTGCGGGCGGTTCCGCTCGCCTCGGCGACGTCGCAGACGCCGGTGTCACCGGCCGCGCCCCGCCCGGCCCGGCCCGCCACCCCACCCGGCTTCCAGACACCGCAGACCGGTCGACCGTCAGGGGAGCGGCCCGCGCCGGCCAACCCCAACGACCGGTTCTCCGGGGCCGGCCCGGAGCAGACCACCGGCGGGAGCCGGTCGGGGCCCGCCAACCCGCCGGCCAGTGCCGCCGCGGCACGGCCGGCCGACGACCCGTCCGCAGGCCGTGAGCGATCGTCGGGCCGCGAACCATCGTCGGGCCGCGACCGGCCGAGTACGCCACCGCACTTCGTCGCGGACCCCGGCCATCGTGGCTCGGGTGCCACCGGGGAGTGGCCCAGACCGATGACCGAGCAGTGGTCGCGGTCAGGCGGCTCCGGCCAGTGGCAGCAGCCACCCTCGACCAGCACCGACGCGGCCGACGCCGTACCAGTCAGCGCCGCACCGGTCAGCGCCACCCCGACCAGTGGCACACCGGCCAGCGAACCGCCGGTCGGCACGACCCCGACCTCCGGCGGGCCGGCCAGCGGCGGCGGGCCAGACTGGCCGTACGCCGAGAGTTGGGTCTCCGCCGAATCGGGCTGGCCGGCCAACCCCGCCGAGCACGGTGAGCAGGCGGCAGAGCCGACCGAGCCGCCTTCCTGGGCGCCTCGGACCAGCGGAGACTGGTCGGACCAGCCGCCGCCGGGCTGGTCCGATGCCGGCCCGCCGACCCCTGGCTGGTCCGATGCCGACCCGCCGACCCCTGGCTGGTCCGATGCCGGCCCGCCGACCCCTGGCTGGTCCGATGCCGGCCCGCCGACCCCTGGCTGGTCCGATGCCGGCCCGCCGCCGCCGGGCTGGTCCGACGCCGGTGACCGTTCCTGGCCGGCTGACGTCGGCGATCAGCAATGGCCGGGCGACGGTGGCGACCGCGCGTGGGGGCGCGAAGCCAACGACGGCCCCGGCTGGTCCCCGCCCGAGCAGGGCGGGGCACCCGACGAACCGCCGTGGCGACCGGAACAGCCGGCACCGGCCAACCTCGGCTACGACCAGGACAGGTACGACCCGGGCCAACCCTGGAACACATCCCTGCCCGGCCCAGGCCCCGAACAGGCCAGCGGGCCGGAGCCACGGCGGCGGACCATGCCGCGCGGACCGAGCGGTACGGCCGATGGCGGCCCCCCGCCCGGTGCCACGGTGCCGCCTCCAGATTTCCCGGCCAATTTGTCCACCCCGATCGCTGCGGCAGCGCTCGACACGCTGCCGCAGCGGGTCCCTGCCGACCCGGATGTGCCAACTGTGCCGCAACCACCTGCGGTGGAACCTTCGGCGGAGACGCCAGAACTTGCCCGCATCGCCTCACATCTGCGCCGGGGCGACTCCACCGGGCAGCCACAGGAGCGGCCGGAGGGCTTCGATGTCAAAGCCATCCTGGCCGCGGTGCGTGGCGTCGGTGGCGTACGGGACGCGTCGCTGCGTACCACCGATGCCGGCGCGCACAGCCTGCGACTCGACCTGGCTGAGGGGGCCGACCCGGCTGAGGTGAGCCGGATGGTCGCCCGGCTGCTGCAGGAGCGGATGGGGCTGGCGGCGGCACCGCAGAACCTGCCGGGTGCCTTCCCCGGCCCGAGCATGCCGACGGCGCCGATGCGGGGCGGTCCGTTGGCCGGGACACAGCCGGCGGATCTGCGGTCCGGGCCGGACGGCCCGGCCATGTCCTGGTCCGCGCCGGATCCGGTGGAGGTGCCGCGACGTCGTCGGCTGGGACAGCGTCCCCAACCGGGGTACGCCGGAGTGGCGGCGGTGCCAACGTCGGCGGTGCCGGCTTCGGCCCTGCCCTATTCGGACAGTGGCACCGGGCCGGAGAGCGGCCCGCCGCGTCCGCTGAACCCCGGCGGGCGGCCCGGCCCCCGCGTCGTGCTGAACCATGTGCAGGTCAGCACGTTCGGGGTGGACGCCACCGTCGAGGTGCATCTGACCGCTGGACCCCGGACCACGTCCGGGCTGGCGACCGGCCCGGCGGTCGACAGCTACGTGCTGCGGCTGTGCGCGGTGGCCGCCGCTTCGGCGATCGAGGAGTTGCTCACCGGTCCGTCCGGGACACTCGACCGGGGCCGGTGTTTCGTGGAGCACGCGGCGGTCGTGCCGATGGGTGGCTGCGAGGTGGCGGTCGCCGTCGTGCTGCTCGCCTGCGGCGGCTGGGTGGAGCAACTCGCCGGCTCGGCGGTGGTAGCCGGCGACCCTCGGCAGGCTGTGGTGCGCGCCACCCTGGCCGCGGTGAATCGCCGCCTCGACGCGCTGTTGGCCTGACCCGACGCCTGACCGCCGCCCGAGCGGCTGCCTCCGGCGGCGCGCCCGAGCCTGCGCGATCGGCGCCACCTGTGGCAAGGTGGTCGGCGATGCCTGCCAGCGACCCGAACCTGCGCGATGGCGGGGCCTCGGCGCACAGCCGGCCGACCCGTCACCGGCACAGCCGGGCTGTCCAGTCGCGGCAGCGGCAGCGGCAACGGCGGCAGCAACGCCAACGGCGGCGCCGGCAACGGCGACACTGGCCGGTGTTGGCCGCGTCGCTGGTCGCGGTACTCGGGCTGGCGGCAATCGGGTTCGCGCTGCCCCAGTTCGGGTTGGACGGTGACGCGTTGGCCGCGCTCGCGGGCGTCGGCCGGCAGGTGACCGCGGCACCCAGCGAGGCCGCGGCACCCAGCGGCAGCGGCAGCGTCCCGGCGCCGAGCAGCCCGGCACCGCCACCGCCGACCACCCCGGCGCCGCCGGTGTTGCAGTTGGCGGGCGCGGTGCCGTCGACCGGCAGCGGAGAGTTCGCCTTCGCGAGCGCCCAGGGGGAGGTCACCGGCCGCTCCGGCACGTTGCGTCGGTACCGGGTCGCGGTCGAGGTCGGCGCGGGCGAGGACGTCGAGGCGTTCGGTGAGATCGTCGACCGGACCCTGGCCGACCCGGACAGTTGGACCGCCGGCGGCCAGTGGCGGCTGCAGCGGGTCCCCGACCAGGCCGGCCACGACTTCACCGTCTACCTGGCCACCGCGGATACGGCGTACCAGATGTGCCAGGCCGGGTTCGTCGACATCCGGATCGACGGCCGGCCGTACACCTCGTGCCGGGCGCAGGGCAGAGTGATCATCAACCTGGACCGCTGGCGGCTGTCGGTCGAGCACTTCGTGGCGGCGGCCGTGCCGCTGGACGTCTACCGGGCGTACGTGCTCAACCATGAAGTCGGTCACGAGCTCGGCCACGGGCACGAGCAGTGTCCGGGTGCCGGCGAGCCGGCGCCGGTGATGATGCAGCAGACCCTGTTCCTCAACGGATGTGTGGCCAACCCGTGGCCGTACCTGGCCGGAGAGCGGTACGCGGGTCCATCGCTGTGACCGTCGCCACCCGGCGAACCGGCACCGCCACCAGCGCCGACCGTCGTCGGATACGGGGCATTTGGCCAGATTGAACCCCTGAACCGGCGATCTCCGCGCGTCGGTTCGGCGGAGTGGGCAAGTCGTGACAATCTGTGCACGTCAGGCCAGGAATCCGCGCCGGTCCGCCCCCTGCCAAGCACCGACCCGACCGGCGCGGAATGGCGAGGGACGCCATGAGGGGCGGGCCGCAGTGCGTGGGACGCAGCCAGATACCGACCGCAAGAAGCAGTGGTACGGATCGACCCGGTCGGCGTCGGCCGCAAGGCCGGTGTCAGAGCCGGGGCTGGTGCCGGTGCCGGCCCGCCGAGAGAGACTGCGCCGCCGGCGACGGGCAGGCGTACTCGCGTTGGTGGTGATCGCCGGAGCCTTGACCGGCACCTACTTGTTGCACGCCGCCGCCGACGCCGACGGGCGAATCCCGGCCGCCGTGCACGACCCCGACCCCGACACCGGCACCGCCGGTGCCGAGGGTGAAGGTGTCGAGGGCGACGCACCTGGTGACGCCGGGTTGCCGCCGCTGCTGCAGCCGTCACCCGCCGAGCCACCGGCCGATGCGGCGACGGATCCGGCCGTCGGCCCGCCGGCCAGCTACCCCGAGACCGGACCCGGCACCTTCGGCTACCTCACCGGCGCTGGGCCGACGCTCGGCTGGTCCGGTGAGCTGCGCCGCTTCCGGATCGCGGTGGAGGACGGGACCGGCCAACGCGCCGACGAGTTCGCGGCGATCGTCGACAAGACCCTCGGCGACGAGCGGAGCTGGGTGGCCGGCCGGCAGTTGCGGCTGCAGCGGGTGCCCCGGCAGGACATCGCCGAGTTCACCATCTATCTGGCCACCCCGGGCACCTCGGAACAGATGTGCGCGCTCGGTGGACTCGCCACCGAGAAGTACACCTCGTGCCGGCTGCCCGGCCAGGTGATCATTAACGTGGCGCGGTGGCTCGAAGCGGTGCCACACTTCGACGGCACCCTCGCCGAGTACCGTGCCTACGCGATCAACCACGAGGTCGGCCACCAGCTCGGGATGGGCCACGAACTGTGCCCGGGGCCGGGGCGGCCCGCGCCGGTCATGCAGCAGCAGACGTACGGGATGCAGGGCTGCACAGCCAACGGCTGGCCGTTCCTGGACGGCAAGCGCTACACCGGACCGCCGATCCTGTGACCGGTCATCCGTGACCGTCATCCGCGCGGCGCCAACTATTCCCGGATCCCGGATGGCGGGCGGTGTCGCTACTCATGGTCGAGTGGGCGGTCGGCGAGCAACAATAGCGCAGCCAGCATTGCCGATCCCGGGGAGTTCACCGTGTCGTTGCCCCCGCTCGTCGAACCCGCCGCCGAGCTGACCGTCGACGAGATCCGCCGCTACTCGCGGCATCTCATCATCCCGGACGTCGGCGTCGACGGTCAGAAACGCCTCAAGAATGCCAAAGTGCTCTGCGTGGGCGCCGGTGGTCTCGGCTCGCCCGCGCTGATGTACCTGGCCGCGGCCGGCGTCGGCACCCTCGGCATCGTCGACTTCGACACCGTCGACGAGTCGAACCTGCAGCGCCAGATCATCCACGGCCAGTCCGACATCGGCCGGTCCAAGGCCGAATCGGCCGCCTCGTCGGTCCGGGAGATCAACCCGTACGTCAACATCCAGATCCACGACGTGTCGCTGGACAACGACAACGTCTTCGACATCTTCGGCCAGTACGACCTGATCCTCGACGGCACCGACAACTTCGCCACCCGCTACCTGGTCAACGACGCCTGCGTGCTGCTCGGCAAGCCGTACGTGTGGGGGTCGATCTACCGCTTCGACGGCCAGGTCAGCATCTTCTGGGACCAGCACGGCCCGAACTACCGGGACCTCTACCCGGAGCCGCCGCCGCCCGGAATGGTGCCGTCATGCGCCGAGGGTGGCGTGCTCGGCGTGCTCTGCGCCTCGATCGGCTCGATCATGGTGACCGAGGCGATCAAGCTGATCACCGGCATCGGTGACCCGCTGCTCGGCCGGTTGATGGTCTACGACGCCCTGGAGATGACCTACCGGGTCGTCAAGATCCGCAAGGACCCGAACGGCGAGCCGATCACCAAGCTGATCGATTACGACGACTTCTGCGGTGCCGTCTCGACCGAAGCCGAGGAGGCGGTCGTCGACTCCACCATCACCGCCCGCGAGCTCAAGGAATGGCAGGACGCCGGCAAGGACGTGTTCCTCATCGACGTCCGGGAGCCGGCCGAGTACGAGATCGTCAAGATCCCCGGATCGACGCTGATCCCCAAGGGAGAGTTCATCTCCGGCGAGGCCCTCGCGAAGCTGCCGCAGGGCCGGCAGATCGTGCTGCACTGCAAGTCCGGCGTACGGTCGGCCGAAGCGCTCGCCGCGGTCAAGGCCGCCGGCTTCGCCGACGCGGTGCACCTGCAAGGCGGCGTGCTCTCCTGGGTCAAGCAGATCGACCCGGCGCTGCCCAGCTACTGACGACGCCGCCGGCCGGGGATCTGGTGCGGCCAGCTCCCCGGCCGGCTAGCCTCAGCCCTTCATTATGGGCGGGTCCACATAGTGGATCTTGAAAGACAGGTGCCTTCTGACCTGGGA